>JAKSAU010000852.1 GCA_022361535.1 Desulfobacterales bacterium | reverse complement strand
TCAAGGGTGGTCACCACGGCAAGACCTTCATAGGCCTCAAATATGAATCTGATGAAGCCAATTTTGGTTTTTTCCACCACATATTCTTTAACAATGGTTTGCATGATATAATATGCTAATTTTTATAGTTATAAAACCTGCAATATACCATTAATACGTGGTATTACTCAATTAAAATATTAACACCCCCTTCGCAAAGATAGCTTACTGGATATTTAGGCAATTGACATGGTTCGGTAGAGCCGATATAACCCCTTCAACCCATGGAAACCCAACTCACATACGCGGACCCGGACCTGAAAATTGCAGATCATATTCAAGCAAGTCTTAACTGCCATCCTGTATTAGCAAAGCTTTTAGTCGACAGGGAAATATGTGATCCAGAAGATGCCAAGTTTTTCTTAAATCCGGATTTTTCATTATTGCGTAATCCTTTTGATCTAAAAGGCATAGATCGCGCAGTGGAGCGGATCTACACTGCTGTGATCAATAAAGAAAAGATTTTTATCTTTGGGGATTTTGATGCTGATGGAGTAACTGCTACTTCAGTGGTCTATGAATTTTTATCCATGGTTAATGCTGATCTGACCTGGTACATTCCTCACAGGGTAAAAGAAGGCTATAGCCTTCATCCACCGCATATAGATCGTGCCGTTGAAATGGATGTGGATTTGATCATAACTGTCGACTGTGGGATTAGCTCCCATGAAGCAGTTGACGCTGCATCCAAAGAAGATATTGATGTTATTATTACTGACCATCATGAGCCGGGAAAAGATATTCCAAACGCCCTTGCCGTAATTAATCCAAAACAAAAAGACTGCGGCTCTGATTTGAATTATCTTGCAGGCGTTGGTGTTGCATTTTACCTGATCATGGCACTGCGAAAGTATTTCAGAGATAAAGGGCTGTGGGAGAAGTATACTGAGCCAAGTCTGGCTATGTTTTTAGATCTTTTTACCATAGGTACCATTGGAGATATGGTTCCTTTGATCAACGACAACAGAAGCCTGTGTGTCGCTGGTATGCGCCAAATTAAGCTGGGGACCCGGCCAGGAATCAAATCTATGGCACATGCTTCAAGAATAGATCTTTCACAGCTTGATTCAGATGATATTTCATTTAAAATCGTTCCAAGAATCAATGCCGCAGGTCGTGTATCCCACGCTCGCATCTGTGTATCCCATTTAACAGCTCCAACACTGTCACAGGCAAAAACAACCGCCCAACTACTTGATGAACTTAATCTGAAGCGGCAGCAAATTGAACGGGAAATTGTTCAGGATATTGAAAACCGTATTGCCAGAGAGCCATCATTATTGGATGAACGGATGATTGTTCTTTGGAGCGATGACTGGGAAGCATCTGTGCTTGGCATTGCAGCTTCAAGACTTTCCAGAAAGTACGTATGCCCTGTGGTACTCCTTTCAGTGTCTGAAGGGATGGCCACTGGTTCATGTAGAAGTGTCAACCAAATAAATATCCATGAGATTCTCAATGAGAACAACCATCTATTTGAAAAGTTCGGTGGCCATGCCATGGCTGCTGGGTTAACCGTGCAAACAGATTGTTTGGAGCTTCTCAAACCTGCCTTGGTCAAATCCTTATTTGAAAAATATTCAGATCAGGATTTTATTAAAACCTTTAAAGTAGATGCTGAGCTTAATCTTGATGACATCACAATAGAACTGGCCCGTGAAATAGATCAGCTACGTCCTTTTGGTACAGCCAACCCTGAACCTGTTTTTCTAATACGCAACTTGTGGGTTGCTTCTTCCCAAATAATCGGAAGTTGCCATAGAAAAATGATTTTAAAAGCTGAATCCTCCACGCATCAAGTTGAAGCGCTTCATTTCAACCTCAGCGACACAGCAGATTTGCCCAATTTTTATTCAAAGGTTCTTTTCAAACTCAAAATCAATAAATTCAAGCCTGATGCAGTACAGATAATCATTCAGGATCTTTAAGCTTATCAAGTCCTTAAATTGATATGATGCAAGACAGGTGTTTTTTTATCAAAGGCCTGGATTTTGCTTGAAAAAAGGACAAGATCTGTAATATAACTAGAGATTAGCTTTTAACGATTTTGTTATTTAAGGATAAATCCATGGCAAAGATGTTTTACACCGGTAACAGGGAATCCAAACTCCTCTCTAAAATTGAATCTTCAAAGGAGCGGGAGAGAATTAAGACTATTAGCACAATCCGGGATAACATTGATTTATTCAGCAACAAAGTTTCTATGAAACTTATTGAAACCGGGCTCATTGAAACCGTAAGCAAATCAAGCATTGAAAACCAGATTGTACGCTGCCTTGATACTATGTGCAGAGCAGAAGATTTTGATATTGACTATGCGGTTGCGCCCTTTAGAACCCTTGTGTCCAACCCTAACATCGCAAGCCTATACCTCACAGCCTTTGTGGTTGAAACCCTTATTGACCACAAAGATGTCATTGACGTTTACGGAAGTGATGAAGATATATATTTCTGCATCCAAAAAGAATTAAACGATTTAATGGAAGGCGGATATTAATCCAAACTCCTTAAACTATATTTTTATTTGTGAACATGCGGGTGGCGGCCATGTTTATGTACATGCTCATGACGATGTACATGAATCTCTTCATCGGTTAGTATCTTACCCTTCTCCATTGAAAAAATTCTATTTGTAACATTATTCAAAAAATCAAATTCATGTGAAATGATTAGGTAAGCAATGTCAAGGTTATTGAGTATTCCTGCCAACTTCTCTTTAACTGCAGTGTCCAGCCCCGAAGTCGGTTCATCCAATAATAGGACCTTTGGAGACAATGCAAGGACAGCAGCCAGTGCAACCAGTCTTTTTTGACCGCCGCTGAGCCGGTGAGTGACACATTGCTGCAAGTCGGTTATACCAAGTTCGGAAAGAATCTGTAACGATTTTTCTTTTGCCTGCTTACGGTCCAATCCCATATTCAATGGACCAAAAGCAACATCCTCTAAAACAGTAGGACAAAATAATTGGTCATCGGAATCTTGGAACAAAAGACCAACCCGTGTACGGATGGATGAAAAATCATCCTCGGTCTTCATGGGCTTATCAAATATTTTTATGCTCCCTGACTCAACTTGACCCAATCCCATGATCGTATGCAGGAGAGTGGTTTTTCCACTTCCATTTGGCGCCATGAGTCCAATCTTATCACCTGGATTTATGCTAAGGTCCAAGCCGTCTAATATTTTTTCAGTGCTGCCGGGATAAGAAAAATCAACATTACGAAGTTCTATAATACTGGTCATTAGAAGGGTAAAAGCCTTTCAATCAGAATAAGTGAGATGCCAATTGCTGCCATTATGTAAAAGAAAACCGAGTTTAATTTAAACGGTTCGTATTCATCTAAGGTATAAAAACGTTGGTTAAATCCACGGCAAAGCATGGCCTGGTACACCCGCCTGGCTCTGAAAGATGCCCTGACAAAAAGCATACCAGCAAGGTATGCAAACGTTTTATAAGAGTGAAGATTTGTGCGTGGCTTAAATCCCCTGAACCTTGCGGCTCTTAAAAGCCGTTGATATTCTTCATGTATCACAGCTATATATCTGTAGGTCATCAACAGCAGAAATACCAATTTATCAGGGACTTTTAAATGATGCAGACCTGCGCCTAATACTGCCACAGGCATGGTGATTACCAGAGCAGAAAAAATCAGTAAAATAGAAATTGCTTTCAAAGAAATCTGCAGACTTAATAAGATTCCAGCCTTGCTGATAGATATCCATCCCCATGTGAATACAATATCTTTGGTAAATGTCAGGGGTAGAAATATCCATATCATTATCAGAAACCATAGCAATGGCTTTAGCCTGTCTTTAATTTGTCTTGGTGAAAATTGGGCGAGGAAAACTAAACTTATACTTAAGATAAGATATACAGTAATAATACCTAAATGGTTGGATAACGCAGCAGCAATAGATATCAGAGCAGCTATACTAATTCTGACCCTTGGATCAAGTTTATGGATAATTGAATCACCACTTTCAAATTGATCAAGGTTCATGTCCGGTCAGCCTTTTTCTTTTTAATCTGCCTGATACCAATAGCCAGAGTAAATATCAGAAGAATACCAAAAAAAATTTTAACACCACTTGGGCTTTTATTCATAGCAGAATACTTTTCAGAGATCTCGTCTGTCCTGCCAGTTGCTTCGGGTGCTGCAAACTCAGATGCAAGTATGGTCCAGGTTCCTTTATGTCCTGGGCCAGCTTCGATCTCAAGCCTCATATCACCTGACCATAACTCAGGCACTTGAAATGTAAATTTTCCATTTTTGTCAGTTCTTCCTTGAAAAATAATGGTGTTGGATTGGTCAAATGCCTTTAAACTGCAATCCATAGCAGGCCTGTTGCTGCCAAACCCAGCCTCAATATGTACGGTATTATTTTCAACCCATCCGAACAGGACCACCTTATGTGCAAAACATGGTCGAATAAGGATAACAAAGGCTAATAAAAAGATAGAGATCTGTAATATTTTTTTCATTGTATTTTTTTGGGAAGTATTTCCGGGTAGACTTTAACCAGAAATGAAAGACAGAATCCTGTAACAATGCCTTCAATAATCATTACCGGGACATGACCGGCTACAATTGCCATACTGGTTTTTAAAAATTGCTCGTCGGTAAACCATAATGCCCCACCAAGCAAAAAACTGGAACCGAGTATGGAGAATACCCCAGAAAGCATTCCGGCTGTGAAAGTCATTGTTTTTGATTTGCCGAGCATGGGAAAAAAAAGATAGTGAACTGTAACAGCAGGGACCGCCATAATCAGGCAGTTTACCCCTAAAGCCGTAAGGCCGCCGTATTGAAAAAACAAAGACTGAAGAACTAAAGCAGTCAGTATGGCCGGAAAGGCTGCTACACCAAGCAGCAGCCCTAAAACTCCGTTTAAAATAAGATGGACACTGACCGGACCGATGTTAACGTGTATTAGTGAGGCGACAAAAAATGCCGAGGCCAGGATGGCCACATGGACCATCTGATCATAGGAAATTTTTTTAAGCCCCAGCGTTGTAAACCCTAATGTAACTGCTGCACCAGCGCCCAACACCGGACCGGACAATACTCCTTCGGAAATATGCATTGGTTTATTTTTCCTGCCATTCTTCAAATTTAACCCAAATGACTGCGCCCAACTCTATATCCTTTTCTTCTCCTTTGTACACCATTTTTTTATCCGAAGTGTTTAAACCTGCGAATCCCCACCAGCCAGGAGCCGGAACTGTGTATGAAAAAACACCGTTGCTGTCAGCTTTTACAGTTTGGGTAATCATGTCTTCAGATGGTGCCTGAACCTTATTTTCCTCGTTGTAATACTCAACTTCTACTTCAGCATAAGGTACTGGTTTTCCATTCAGTTTGACAATACCCTGGAACAGATTTCCTGAATACAAACCCAAAGGCTTGGTAAGAGGAACTATTTCTGTTTTAAGGCCTAATTCATTATCCCAACCACTGTCGTCACCAAAAGCAGCTACAACGGTTTTAGTGTAGTGGACTATGTAACAGTCTTCAGCAGGTTCCCAGTAAGGTTGAGGTGTCATAACAAATGTATATGCACCTGGTCGTTTAATTTTGTAGTCCATTGACCATCCGGGGTGGGCCATAACTTTCTCCGGTTTCAGCAGGCTTGTATTATCAATAGCTTTGCCATCTTTAACGACAGAAAAATTTTCAGGTTTGACAAGCTCCATACCAATTCCCTCAAAAGGATGAGAAAAGGACAGGGTCAATTTAACGGTGCGGGGCTCATCCTGAGAAACCATGTTGTCCGATGGAATTACCATTCCAAAATGGGCCAGGCAATAGGAAGAATTAAAGAGTAGAAAAGCAACAGCCAACAACACAACAGAAAGCAGATAAGATTTAGATTTCATTTTAAACTCCATTTTAGGCGTTCATCAAAAAAAAACCACGAAGGAAAAAGACTTAAGTCTTTTCAACCTTCGTGGTTGGTGATTTTGTATATGTATTTTGAACTGCAAGTGCGGACTTCTGTCCACGTTTGAAGTTTATTTACATTCTGATAAAGTACGTGTCAACAGATTTTATTTTTTTACCCACACTCCTGAGTCATTCTGATAAAAATGTCCTGGTTTTGCCCGATCTGCAAGCGCTTTGGCTCTGCGTTTCTGGACAAGTTCCAAGGAAACATTTTGCTGTTTAGCAATGTGCTTGTATATTGCTTTTCGATCTTTGTTTTCTGCTGCAACAACATCGGCTTTTGCTTTCTTAGCGGTAACAAATCCAAGGTAACCGGTATTGGTTTCACCAACTATTCCATTGGTTTTTAAGTCATGAATGACTGGCAGTCGTGCCTTCATTCGTTCCTTTATTCCACCGGCCCAAGTTATTCCTGTAAAAACAAAGAATACAGCAACCAAAAATAAAATGATTTTTCCGGACTTAGTCATTATTCCACCTCCCCTTCTTCAAGTTGGTCCTCAGCCGCATCAATGTCACCGAAGAAATCATCCAAGGCCTTATCAACTTTAACATTTACATCAATTGTAATGTGAATCGGCTTGATTTCAACGGGTTTGACTTCCACTTCATGACTGGTACTACACCCGGTTGAGGCTAGAAAAAAAAGACAGATAAAAATGGAACACCAGTGTTTGGCCATAATATCTCCTTTAGGTTTAATCCATAATATTTTTAAGTTTATTACCAAATTTCATGACGCGATTAAAGGGAAGTTTCAAGTTCACGTCAAGCTTGACGCCCTGGAACTTTGACCCAGGACTTTTGGCATCCACCCGCACAAAAGAGTTGAGCTTTTTATTATATTCAAAAGGTAGTACAGCAGCAGGTTTTCCGTCCAGTTCCATATGGACGGCCAATGTGTCTCCTTGTGTATTCATTTTTAACTTTGCCCATTCATATTGAAAATCTTTTAGTGCCTCTCCAGCCAAATCAAGTTGTGAGAATTCGGGGGTATCTTTAGGAAAGCCTTCAAGCATTCTATCTAAATCTTTTACAAAGACCCTGCCGCCCTGCCCTGGTGTTGAAAATAAAAACCCATCATCAAATGATATGTCTCCATCCCTGTAAAGTACGGGAATTCTACCATTAAGTGTTCCCCCTCCCCTGGCATCAAACGCACCAATTTGTCTTAATAAACTATCCATTTCAAGGCGGTCACAATATAAAGTAAGGGATAAACGGTTATCAGGAGCAGGAAGTCTTATTGATTCGGTTGAGACTAAACCGTTGCACCAATTCAACTTCAAATTTTCTATGTTTAGGGATTTCCCATCCTCGATACTGAATCGTATGTCCGCGTTATCAAATTTAAATTGGCCGGCATCAATGGATTTTATTGACACTAATTGTCCGGGAACACTTTCAAGTTTTTCAAGATTGTTGAATGAAATATTTCCGGTTATTCCTAATGCCGTCAAATCAAGCCCCGGAAAATCGATACTACCGTCGTGGATGTTTACAATTGCAGATGTGTTGAGTTGATGGTCTTGGTATAGGATTTTTGCTTGAGTTGAAAGATCAATTTGAAAATTTCCAGGTATATCTGTTGTGGGAACAATACGTAATAGTTCCTCCTGAGTTAAAAGGAACTGATTGGTTTTAATCATTGCATCAGCCCATGGGACTTGTTTTAGATCCAAACCGGCATCTATGTTAAAGTCTGCATATAATCCTGGAATATGGGTATTATCAATGCGGCCTGTTGTATTAAAAGCTATGTCAGCTGTCTGGTTTATGGTACCGGAAAGTGATGCCTTAGCCTTTTGAGCGTATGACGTATGTTTTACCAAAAACGTTCCTTGGGAAGTATTGGGTTTAAACGGGTAAGTCATCGGTAGCTCAAGTGAAAGTCCTTTTATGCTAATTGGATGCTTTATTAAGGTAACATCCATGTTACCCAATCTGGTTTTAAGCACTGCTTTTTGAGTATAGTCGGGTGAAAAAGAAATAATTCCGGAAATACCACCTTTTTGCACGGTTCCATTTGCTTGTTTATGATTGAATTCAGCTTGGCTGAATGACCCGTCTATACCTAAAGAAAGGCCGGATGGGTTTGCAGACTGCTTAACTTTGGCTTTGAAAGAAATATTTGGAATTTTAGCGGTATCAGATCCAGTTTGAAGAAAGAGAGAGGAGCTTGTGATTTCGACATTTCCGCCAAGAAAATGAACTCTATCGTTTTGCTTTAACTGTTTAGGGAAGTGTAACTTAAGATTTCCTTTTCCATGCAAATTTTTAAGTCCAATCGTATTGGAACCTGATGTCCAATTGAGTTCTCCAAACTTTGATTTAAAGGAAATGGAATTATCTTTATTTGGTTTAAATAGATTGCCTTTAAACTCCGTATTCAATTGAACAGGCCCTGTTTTTACAATTTCGGTATTGATCTTATTGATTATCGATTCAGAACTTATATCTAATTTACAGGTCTGGTCTTCAAGATCACCAGACAAGCTCAAGTTTAATTCAGAATTTAAGATAGATAAATCTTCGGATAACTTTTTAAGAGCAGGTAGCCAATCTACTTGTTCACCTTTAAGGGTCCAGCCATCTTCCAAATTCTTTAAAGAAAGATTGAACTTGGGTGAGGTCTCCTTGTTTAATGTAGAATCCATGGTGAAAGAAAAATCAGGAATAGACAATCCTGGACCGCTTAGTTTGATGATTCCATTTGATCTAAAAAGGATATCAAAAGTTTCACTACCAATACTTAACAACCCGCTGATTTGTTTAAGGGTTGCTTTAGGACTTTGTGGATGATCAATGTTTATACCGGATGCGTTTATTCTCCATTCTTTTAAATCATCTGATTCTATCTTAAAATCAAGAGGACCTGAAAAACGGATATTGCCAGGAACAATTGGTATTTTAGGAATAATACAGTCTGGCTGAATTTGCTGCCCCATTGCCTTGAATGCCAAAGATTTATCAATAAAATCTCCAGAAATACCAATGTTTATATTCTGCCCGTTGGGTTTTAAACTGACTTTAACATCTGCTTTTTGTTCTTCGGGGTCAATCACTGCCATAAGGTCAATAGGAATCAAAAAATCTGTTGATTTATGCAGTGCCTTTATCTGACTGTTTTTTATCCTGATTTGCCTTGGTAAGAAAGCAGTGATTTTTTTAAGATCCAATTTAGAAATTGAATGGTTCTTTTTATTATTTTTGTTTTCTTTTGTTGGAAAGACAAAAGAATTAAACTTAATTTTTTGTCCTTCCAGCAAGTATACCTTTGAAGACAGCCCTGAAACTGTGATTTTTTCAAGTTGAAACGAATTGAAATTTTTAATGGTATATACCAACTCTACTGTATCCGCTTTCAAATCTTTTCCAAAAGAAAGATCTCGGACCAGGGTGCGTGAAAATCCAATATTATTTGTGGTAAAGTCGAGTTGAAATTCATTTAGCTCTTTTCCAAACTTCTGTTTTATAAGGGCATCAGCTATGAGCGGCAGGCTGATGAAAGCAGCCTGAATACAGACAATCAGGATTAACCCGGTTAAAGTTAGGTATTGTATGATTGTTTTAAATGGCATTCCTGATTTCAACCTTTAAAAAGAGATCCCCACGCGCCTGGCCAGGCATATTTTTACCCATTCCTTTAAGCCTTAAATGGGCGCCGCGTTTGACGCCAGGAGGAACATTTACCCTATAAATCGGTTTTTTGAATCCCCATGGAATGGTTACCATTTTTCGTGCTCCGCTCAATGCCTCAAGGGTGGTTAATTCAATGGTTCCGTATAGGTCGGGTCCGAAATCTTTTGATGTTGGCGTGATAACCTGAAGTTTTGGGCTGTGCTTTTTTTCAGTAAACTTGTATATCTTTTCACGTGTTCCCGTGCGCGGCAGTTTTTTATTAAAGGAAACAAGCATCAGCCCACATATAAAACCGCCTACATGTGCCCACCATGCGATACTTGATCCTGTATTTTGTCCGGTCGCATTTAGAAATTGTAAAATAAACCATATCCCTAAAAAAACAAAAGCAGGAATCCTTATAAATACAGGAAAAATCAATATAGGAATTAAGGTCAAAATTTTGTTTCCCGGGTAAAGCAGAAAATATGCCCCCATTACACCGGCAATTGCACCGCTTGCACCAATGGTCGGTATGGGAGAATTGTAGTTAAGCATAAAATGAAACAATGCTGAAAGGAATCCACATAAAAGATAAAAGACTGCAAATCTAAACGAACCAAGGTTGGCTTCAATATTATCCCCGAAAATGTATAAAAACCACATATTACCAATAAAATGCCAAAATCCGCCATGCAAGAACATGTAAGACAATGGTGTAAATAATTTGTTGGTTAGGGAAAAGTACTTAGATAATTCGTGGAGTGTATATTTACCAGGAACAAAACCGTAAACGTAAAAGACGGCTTCATTTCCAAGGCCCATGCCGAGCTGCCAAATAAAAACTAGGCTGGTTATTCCAACTATACTATAGGTTACGATCGGTTTGGACTGGGATACCTGATTGTCCCGAATTGGTATCACTGAAGAATCCTTAGTTTATATTCGTTGGAAAGTTTCGATCTTAATTGCTTAACAAGATCCATAGCGGCGTCTTCAGGTGTATAATCCTTAATACTTTTGCCTTTAGCCAATAAGTTCAGCACATGGGAGTCTTTTTTATCAAGACCGGTCCTTAATTTGATATGATCAAGAAGTGAAAAGTAGATAATCCAAAGTCTTTTATGGTCTATTCGAGCAATGATTGTTTTTCCTCTAAGACTTAGATCGTCTAAAAGTCCCTCAATGGTTTGCTCAAGGTTATTAAAGGCATATTCAACAGTATTTTGAGACTTTAACATCTTTGCACCTGAGCATTCATTGTCATCTTCTAGGAAATCAAGATAGAAAACAGCCTCCAGTATCGATTTTACATCATGATAGATTGTTAGGTCGTGACTTGCGCGTGGACCTGCAACATTAAGAATCCTAATACTATTTTCAAGGATAAACGACTGAAGAACAAGGGCTGCTTCAAGAATATCATGATTTAGCAAGTTGATATGACAGTTTGGTTTTCCCACAACCTTGGCAAAGGTTCGGGTTAATTTGGAACCACCTGTTAATGGACCTCTTGAAATAATAACCGTTCCATTTGAATCCAGGATATTTTGTCTGGTCCTGCTTGGATAATCGCTTGTATCCATTTCTTTGAGGCGGTATTTGTCAGGCAAGGGTCCGGTTTCTGTCCGTCTTCCTTTTGTGATCCAACCACCGTGCGGAATATTGAATTTTATGGCAACATCCAGGGCTGCACGGTCTGCGCCGCTTTGCCCGCCTGAAACAATCTGTTCGAGTATGCGCATTGGTAACCTTCGGAGCAGGGGCTAAAAAGTTCTTTTCTATCATAACAGTAAAGGCTATAACTGCAATATATAATTTTTATTACAAAGTTTTTAACTTTACAGGTAACAGAGGGATTGAGTGAACCTGCCAACTGACAGGGAATGTTTCCAGATTATAAGCAAAATGCAAATGATGGATCATATTATTGATCACTCAGTAATGGTGTCCAACGTTGCCGTTTGTATCGGTGGAGAACTAAAAAAAACATCACCTCTTCTCAACCTTGATCTTGTTAAAAAAGCAGCACTGCTTCATGATATTACTAAAACTCGTAGTTTTACCACCGGAGAAATCCATTCAGAGACCGGGGCCGGTTTATTATCGGATTTAGGGTACCCTGAAATCGGAGATATCATAAGGCAGCATGTGATCCTTGATGACGGCATTTTAAGTAATACTGTAACAGAACCTGAAATAGTGAATTATGCTGACAAACGCGTTCTTCATGACCGGGTTGTTTCCCTTGACAAGCGTCTTGCTTATATTCAAGAAAAATATGGGTACCTGCCTGATTTTAACCAAAGAGTTAAAGTGATGTGGGATAAAACGATTTTATTGGAAAGAAAATTGTTCAAAGGACTGCCTTTCAGACCTAATGAACTTAAAGATCAGGTAGAACAGGTCATTGAAAAGTTGAACTAATCCACCACGTAATTCTGTACAATATCAAAAAGATCATTAATGGAAAACGGTTTCCCAAGATAACCGTCTGCTCCGAATTTTTCTGCTTTGTCTGCATTTCTGGTTTTTCCGGACATCAGTATAAATATTTTATCTGGAAATTTTGCTTTAAATTTTTTCAGCAGTTCAAATCCATTCATGCCCGGCATATCAACATCGGAAATGACAATATCAGTCTCGCCACCATCGTCAAGGTAGGTCCAGGCAGATGAGGCGTCGGAAAAAGATAAAATCTCCCGGTTTACGCAATAAGCCAATGCATTGACGGTGAGATGGCGTATTCCGGGATCGTCATCCACAACTACTATTTTTACGTTTTCAAATATGGCTGATCTCCGTTTTTATTAGGCAGCTTTCAGTATTTTGTGGTACGCAGAAAAGTCCTGAGAGGGAAAGGCGGTAGCAATAATACTATCAATATTGTTTAACACGGCTTCACGTCTGTGGATGCCCAAAGGGTAATCTTCAGAAATCATGGCAGTTGCCATGACACTGAGCAGTTTTACGCGTTCTTTGAACAAGTGATTGGATGTATTAGATCTGCTGATACGTATATCCATTTGAGAAACATCTTTGTGCAGCTCGGAAGCGATATTGAGTACAGCTTGTTTTCTGTAGCTGCCGACAGGATACCCTTCCAGTTTGGCCTTGACCATTATAATCATCAAGTGAAGTCGCATTCTGAAAAGGTTGTGGTGTTTTTTCTGGCCCACATAACCGGTTTTGGTGTTACCAAATCGTTTCATCTTCCATCCTGCAGAGCGTTCGTTGTGTATCAGAGTTAACGGAAAAAGAATTCTGATCTTCATACCATATTGGTGCGAAAATTCAATACTTTTTAAGTAAAGTTTTGACCTGACAAAGAGAATAAAAAAGCAAATGTTTGCAAAAAAACGTATGCTTACAATAGGTTAGCTGTGAAGAGAAAAACTGTCTAAAGATAAACGTATCTGGTTAATTTTTGTTTTTGCATCAAGAACTTTTTCAAGGTTTTTATTTTTTTCATCCTGTTTGAGGGAAAAAAGGTGTTCCATGTCTCTATTTAATGTTTCGTACATGGTGAATCTTTGAAGTATTTTCTCTTTAAAATCACGGGTGACAGCTTCTATAAGGGGTGAAAAATAGTTGTTTCTCAGGTTGAGATGATAGCCTTTTATCTGCTGACGTATTAGAACAAGGCATTCTTTTTTAATTTTAGCTCCGGCTCTGTCAAGTCCGGGCGTAAAGGAAAAGCGAATATGTTTATCGACCAGGGCAGAAATAAAAAGGACAAAGGAATGAATACTAAAATCAGTCAGTGCATTGGCTCGCATGCGGGTTGTAAATTTGGCCGAAAAAATTTGATCAGGTAAACTAAGCCCTAGAATTTTCTTTATAGCTTGTAAATCTACAGCTTTGGATTCACTTGTTTCATTTTCCAGCAATTCAAGGGAAAACGTATTCCCATCAGAAATAGGTAGATTACTCATGCCAAGGAAATCAATACGGTAAGAATCGAGAAGTGACTGAAAATAGTCTTCAATTCTTTTTTCCTGGATTAATACCAATCGTTTGAGTTCCGGTACAACTTGTTCCAGTGAAAAAATATCAAGTTCCCGTTTAAAATCTTGGAACATTAAATAAAGAATTTGCTTAAATCCGGTTTCTTTTACCCCTGCCCTGTAAGGTTCAGGGTCAATTTTCGTTTGGTTAATGAACTGTGCAACCATTCGATTTATGTTGACGCTGTCTTTAAGAAATGCATTTTTCAAGTTTCCTTGAATTTCATTTGTTAAACCGGAAACAGCGCCTTGTACTGAGTTATCAACAATTACCCTAAGGCGTTTTGCATTGTCCTCAAGACCTTTTAAATGCTCTTTGGCCTTATCCTGATCTGCCAAATCAGTATTTAATATGTCGGTTATGACATCTGCTTTTTTTTCAAGGGTGTCTGCTACAATCCTAAGTCGATTGAGATGATTTGCGTACAGCAGGTCATATCGTTTGTTCTCTAAGAGCTGATTGTAAGCAGAAATAAACAATTTATATTCATTTTCACAAAAACCGACCATATGTTTGTCATCTTGCCACAAGGAAAGTCGTTTTGCATTCCTTTGGGATAATCGATTTCCCAAAGAATTGAACAAGGTATAAAGTGCTGAGAATGAAAAAAGTTGGGGCTGTGGTACGAGCAATGTCAGCTCTTTTAAAAGCTTATCACGCGCAGATTCAATGTCGGCTTGATTTTCATGCTCACTTAGATCGCAATTGTTGATGAAAATGATATTTGACATCAATCCAAGTC
>JAKSAU010000189.1 GCA_022361535.1 Desulfobacterales bacterium | reverse complement strand
GGCCAGACCTGGGAAGCCCTCTGGGACCTGAACGGGGAAATCACCCCTCCGTAGCTCCCGGGCCGTCCGTGCTAGAATCGAAGCGCGAGAGGGGATCGGCGCTTCCTTGGGGTTGAGGCAGATCTCCTTTGCATTGGTTTGGCCCGCGGGGCGCCGTCGGCGTCCCGCGGGTTTTCTCTTATATCGTCAGGCCATCTCCATCAGCTCGAACGAAGGCGGTTCTGGGCGCGGGATCGGTGTATAATCGACCATGACCATCATCCACAACGGCCATCGCATCGAGATACCCGCCGGAACCTCTCTCGGGTCCTTCGTCCGGCGCTGGAGCCGTCCCGATGCGCCGATGATGGTCCGGCTGAACGGCGTACTCGTCCCGGCGGGACGGCGGGACGCCGCGAACCTGGCCGAGGGCGATCGGCTGGACATCGTGCTCTTCATGGGAGGCGGATGAGGGATTCGGTCGGGTGTCCGAAAGCGAATCTTATCGTGTTACAGCGTATCAGGGCGTCTTGCCGCGTTCGGCGCGGTTCTGCCGGAACTCCCGAACGATGGATTCGGTATTTCCGAGAATGTGACTCTTGAGGGTCTC
The DNA here is from genome assembly GCA_022361535.1 of Desulfobacterales bacterium. The sequence goes on along the minus strand of JAKSAU010000189.1, from coordinate 478 downwards.
GCAGGCGGTTTCGATGTCCCCGGACCTGATGAGGTTCATGATCTGAGTGTGTTTCTCCGTGGAGTACCCGTGGTTCTTGGACTTGAGTTCCACGGCCTGGAAGAGCACCATCATCTGGCTGGCCAGCACACGCCACATCCCGATAAGCCGGGTATTCTCGGATTTCTCAACCAGGAACGCGTGGATGCTCTCAATGTCGATCCTCCGGACGCCGGAGAAGTCCTTGCGGTCCTCATAGCCCCGGAGTTCGCTGATGCGACGCTCCAGTTCCCGATAATCTTCGGATAAGAAGTTCCGGGCGGCGGCCTTCAGGGCGATGCTCTCCAGCTCCGCCCGGAGCGTCAGGATCTCCCGGATGTCCTTCTCGGTGAAATCCACGACCGTGAGCCGCCGGCGGGTTTCGTGGATCACCAGGCCTTCTTTGGAGAGTTCCCGGATGGCTTCCCGGATCGGCGTCTTGCTGATGTTCATGCTCTTG
>JAKSAU010001276.1 GCA_022361535.1 Desulfobacterales bacterium | reverse complement strand
CACAAGAAAAACCAGACCAAAAACTGCAGTAATAAAAAATCAGAAAATCACCAAAATGCAACACCCTAGGTCCGACCCGATTTCTGCGATTTCTGATTTCTAACTTTAAACAGACAAAAGTCAAAAGAAGATCTGACCCCTCTACTGACCCCTCTATCTCTACTGGTCTTCTATCTTGCCCAATTTTCAATTTTCAGTCCCTGGACTCTGTTAAATTCTTTTTCATTGTTGGTAACGAGAGTTAGTTTTCGACTTAATGCATGTGCAGCTATAAAAAGATCATTGCCACCGATAATTTGTCCCTTTTCCTCGAGATTCGCAACGATTTCCCCATATGCTTTTGCATCTGATGGTTCGTAGGATAGAACAGTGAAAACAGAGATAAAATGGTCTAGTACATCTTGATTTTTCTTTTTATGTAAACTCTTTGATACACCTTTCTGCAATTCTGAGAGTGTTATAACCGAAATTCCTAAATTTCCAGGTTCGAATTTCCTCAATCTTTCGATCACTTTGGCCGGCCTTTTGTTGATGATATATATACAAATATCCGTATCAAGTAAATATTTCATCCAATCCTTCCCTCTCCTGGTATTTTGGTTGGTTTCTTTCTGTCATGAAGGATTCATCAAAATTTGACAAATTATCTTCCCATTTATCCCAGATTGACTGAGAAATCGGCATTAGCAGCACTCCATCACGAGTTTTTTTTATATAGACCTCATCTCCTTCGAAACGGTATTTAACAGGTAACCGTACCGCTTGACTTCTACCGTTTTTGAATAGTTTTGCAGTTTCCATTTTACCTCCTTGTTGGTATATACTTTTTTTCTTGAAATATATACCGAGATCCTGGTGTTTGTCAATGCAAAGGGAGAGTTCAGATATATAATATAAGGCTGGATTTCTTAAAAGACTGTTTTTTGGGTCGAAAAGTGGGTTCTAAGAATTCAAAAAAACCTTATTTTAGTAACTTTTTCCCTGTTTACCGCTCACCACGCTGGTCCGACCCGATTCCCTTCTATTCCCTCGATTCCCCACAGGAAGCAGGCGGAATGGGCTTCGTCCTGGCTGGCACGTCCAGCCTCACAACAGTGAGGGCAGGACACCCGAACACCTAGCAGGGGGAGGATTAAAATATGGAAATCAGTATCCTTCCACCGATTTGATTTTGTTTTGCAAGACCCAATTTCGGCAGACAAAAGTCAAAAGAAGATCTGACCTCTTTATCTCAATCCAGTCCACTAGAAACCGACATGTGAAAAATGAATAAATAATTATGGGAATGATCTAATTTAAATCTAATCATAAATATTTTTGTTTAATTTGGAGGATGGCTAACTTGTTGCCCATCAATTTTATACCTTGTATTTTTTAACCACGAAGACACGAAGCATATTTCTGTGTTTTGTACCTGTTCGAGACTACTGTTGTAGGATGGGCCGCCGAAGGCTGCCCATCTTTGAATCAACAGGATGGGCAGGCTACGCCGGCCCATCCTACGGTTTTACTGCAATTCCTCCACAATCCGGGCTTTGACTTCGTAGTCGCGTTCCAGTAGCGGGGCTTTGAAGTAGTTTATATTTTGTTCTAAATATCCCATATTAATGACTTGCGCTTTTATATCTTCATCTACGTCGTTATCTAGGGAACTCCAAGTTACCAATGCTTTTCCGTTATAAATCACAGCACTGGGAGAAGTCTGATCATTGTTGTTATTTGTATTGATTAAGGTCTCGTTGCCAAGAGCTCTGCCCAAATATTTATCAGACATATCTATAATTCTCCCTTTAATGTCGTGACCATTCCCCAGAGAATCAGAAAACCACCGCGCTATTGCCTT
>JAKSAU010000050.1 GCA_022361535.1 Desulfobacterales bacterium | reverse complement strand
TTAGTTTTGTATCTGCCCTCCCCTTTTCAAGCACTGTATTTATAACGACATTTTGTATTTCTCCAATTTGATGGTACAAATTCTTCACAGAAAGTTTGAGATCAGCCTCAACTTCATTTAAAAAAGCAAGCTGGAAGGAATTATCTTTAAACACATACCTGTCATCTGTTTTAGGCTGGGCTTGTGAAGCCTTTTGGTAGTGTTTTGATGATGTCTTGTCTATATCCTTAGACCCGGTATTAAAAGAACGCAGATCCAATGTGTCAGAAGCCAGGTTGGCTGTAAGAATGCCTTTTGAGCCTTTTATCCACACTAAATCACCTTTCAGATCGCTCTTATCAGTTACAAGTGACAGGTTTGAAAGAGCAATTTTATTAGCAGAATATCTGACAGTTGTCTTTGCATTTAAAGGGATAACCGGTAATTTTTCCCAGACTGCTTTTAAATCAGGAAGCGAGACTGTTAAAAGCAGGTCAGATTCAGCAGTCAAATCAATATTCCCTTGAGCTGTAAGCTGATTTTTATCAATATCTGCGGTTAGATTTTTAATTCCAAAAATTTTCGGACCCGGTTTACTAAAGGCGACCTTGAGTTTTAAAGTATCGCTGTTAATGTGTTTTAGATCGAACAATTCACTAACGCGCTTGAGCGGAGACAAAGTTGCGGTTAGCTGTACTTCTTTGTCATTGTATGAACCGTTTATGTCAGTTAAAAGACCATCGGCAGAGGCCTTGATGTCTGCGTTGTAACCGGTATCTAAAACATCTATAGCTGCTTGTGCAGTGAGTTTTCCGGTCAAAGGGAGTCTGATATTGGCCGCAGCCTGTATCTTTTTTATATCATCGACATCCAATAAAATTTTGACTTTACGACATACCATTCCCTGTAACTCTGCGGTGATGTCTGCTTTTATGCCCTCCATTTCAGCTTTTGCCATTAGTCTGGTTCCATTATCGGTTTGGGCCGCATTGATGTCAACCGTCATAGGACCTGATAAGGGAACACTCAGGTTTATAACTTTTAGAATATTTGCCAGATCGGGAACATTTAAGTTGAACTTTCCTTTTAGACCGGAAAGAGTCTCCAATCGGTCAACAGAAAACTGGCCTTTTATGTTTGAATTCCCTAATGAACCCTGAAGTGTGCAGGTGGCAGAATCGCCTGAAATCAATGAATTTTGCGATGTTAATTCGCTGTCAATGGTTATGGCCTGGTCTAAGAACTGGCCGGAGCTTGTGATCGTGATCTTTCCTGATGAATCGGTTTTCAAGCTTAAGGATGATAATCGGTATACCTTGGATGGGGTTTCAGGTGTGACCAATGTAAGTGTTATATTGCTTGCGTCTATTCGTTCTGCAATGATGGGAAGCGAAAGTCTTTTTGCCTTTTCTGGCCGGGTTTTACTTTCGGAAGAACTGCTCTGGTTTTTGCCAATCTCCCAATTATGTCCTTGGGTCTTATCATGTTCAATCAGAATGGCTGCATCATGCAGGCTCAGGGATTTTAAAACAATTGTTTTTGAAAACACCGACCACAAGTCAACAGCCACACCGATGTGACCCAAACTCAACATGGCGGGCTGGCTGCCCCATTGTGCATTGGCAATGGAAACTTCATTTAGACTGACGTTCGGATTCGGAAATAACTTGATTGTGATAGGTCCTTCAATCTGGACGGTACGCCCAAGGGAACTAGTTACTATCCTTTCAATGGTTCCTTTAAAAGAATCCAAATTATTGAACTGTACAAAAACAACACCAGCTGAAAGAATAATCAAGGCAATCAGGACAAGAAACGTAAACCCTTTTAATAGTTTTTTCATAATATCCTTAAAACTGTTTCGGTTCTTTTTTCTCATAAACCTTGAAGAAAATGATGGTAACTCTCAAAATATTGGTCTAATCAATTTCTTTCACTCTTACTGCGTTACTGCAAGTGATTCTTCAGGGTAGAGCAGGATTACAATTTCTCTCTCCAACTCATTATTAGTGGAACAGATTTTTAAAAGTTGCTTTGAACGGCATATTCTGAATAGTTGAAGTTATCCTGACTGTTACCCGAAAATCAATGGAAAATACATCATTTGCTGCATTTAATCTAATTTGATTTACTAATCAGATTCCAAAGTGACAAATCGATTGAACACTTGTTTTTCCCTTACCGTAATACTGAACGGATGCTTGATCCGGGCAAGACAAATTATTGTGTGGGAGAAAACATGTTTTCTTAAGGAAGGTGAATATCCTTTCTGAGCAGTTTACCTTGTAGATACTTTGACATACGGTTTTACCCGCCTTACACATTGCATTAAAAAGTATATTTCGATTATTTTAGAAATATAGTTGACATTTAATTTTTATTGCTTTATTTTGTCTAAAAACAAGGAGGTATGATGGAACTTGAAGTTGCTGCCAAACGATGTGCTGAGTTGGGAAACGTTACCCGGCTTTCAATTTACCGTTTGCTGGTTAAAGCCGGTAAAGAAGGGCTACCGGTTGGGGATATCCAAAGAGCATTGGACATTCCTGCTTCCACCCTGTCCCATCATATCAGCCGCCTGGTACAGGTTGGATTGATCCATCAACGAAGGGAAAGCCGGGTGCTCCATTGTGAACCTCAGTTTGATGCGGTTCAAGAGTTGGCCTCATTTCTTCTTTCAGAATGCTGCTCTTTGAAAGCAGATGATTTGGACCATCCGTTTACGCAGATAAGTTAATAGGATAAACATTTCCGGATTCAGTTATCCGGACTTTTTTTGGTTAAATATTTCGACAATACTGGAAATATAGATATGAATACAATCGCTTTAAAAGAAACCTTATCATTTTTTACATTTACCATGGTGGAACTAACGGTCCTTTTCATCGGGATCAGTATTTTTGTAGGGCTGTTGAACACATATATCCCCCAGGAAAAAATGCGGCGCTGGCTCTCGGGCAAAAGAGGCTCCGGCTATCTGGCCGGGATGCTCCTTGGCGGGCTTACCCCTTTTTGCTCCTGCTCCACTATCCCGGTAATGGCCGGTTTTCTTCGGGCTGGGGCAGGGTTTGGCCCTACCATGACGTTCTTATTCACCTCACCTTTGGTCAACCCGATCATCATTCCCCTTTTGTTCTCTCTTTTGGGATTTAAGGTCACACTGGTCTATATGGTGGCTGCCCTTGGGGTCACCTTAGGAATTTCCTTTCTTTTGGATCGGTTTGGTTTTGAGCGTCATATCCGCCAGGATGTGCTGAACAAAGAAGACAAAGGCTGCGGCTGCGACTCCGGGAAAAAGGTCCAGATCCAACCGGGACTGGCAGCATCTTCCCAAGGCCCTGTCCAAGAAGGAGTCCAGATTGCTGGCACGATTTCAGGGGGCTGTTGTGCTGCTGCTCCTGCAATGGAATCCGTTCAAGAACCGGGGCGGTTCCGCCTGGTGGCCCGAGAAGCAGTGGATCAGTTTTACAAACTTGTACCTTATATGGTGATAGGCGTAGCCATCGGATCGATTATCCACGGATTTTTGCCGGCTGACTTTGTTGCCTCAGTAGCTGGAGAAAATAATCCTCTTGCAGTTCCCATGGCTTCGGTGATGGGCATCCCCCTGTACCTTCGGGCCAGTACCATGGTCCCCATTGCCGCCAGCCTGGTTGCAAAGGGAATGAGCATGGGAGCTGTTGTGGCTCTGATCATCGGTGGAGCCGGTGCCAGCCTGCCTGAAGTAGCCATGCTCAAAGGTTTTTTCAAAGGGCCTTTGCTTGCAGCCTTTATCGGTGCAGTGCTTTTAACAGCAGTAACCGCAGGGCTCCTGGTAAATTTGATGGTTTAAAGGAATTTAGTTAGAAGCCATCTCAAAAAAAGATTTTGAGATGGCTTCTAATTATCTCGACTTAGTTGCCTTATCATTTTTTAATACATTGAAAACACAAATAATTCATCATTTTCGATTTGACAGTTATGAACAGACGGAAAGAATTCTCTTTAAGTATGTAGAGGTTTATTATAATCAAAGAAGAAAACACTCGGCCAACGGCTGGAAAACGCCTGCTCACTGTGAGCAGGCATGGTACAACCTGAAAAATGTGGCTTAACCCAGGCACCAGTTTTTTGGGAAAGGTTCAAGTGATAACTACTTAAATTAAGGACACCTTTCACATGCCCCATATCAAGAATCCCATGGAAATATTCAAGCTGTTAAATGGCTCAAATTGCCAGGAGTGCAATGAAAAGACTTGCCTGGCATTTGCTGTTGCAGTGTTTAAAGAAAAAAAATCCTTACAGGCCTGTCCCCATTTGGATAAAGAAGTGATTGAGAGGTACGCAGGCAAACTCAATAAACCCAATACTATCGATGAATATAAGTCAGAAGCCATTGAGGCGTTAAAACAGGAAATTGCTAAAACCGATCTCGCTGAAGCAGCCCAACGGCTTGGGTCAGAATACTCCAATGATAAACTCACACTAAAGGTATTTGGGAAAGATTTCAGCGTTGACTCCAAAGGCAATTTATCATCAGAAGTCCATATCAATGCCTATATGGTTGTACCGTTATTAAACCATATCCTGGAAGGAAAGGGGAAGTTACCCCATGGCCAATGGATTACATTCAGGGAATTGACCGGAGGGCCTTCCCGGTATGCCCATTTTCAGCAGCGGTGTGAAAAACCGCTGAAAAAGGTTGCTGATACCTATACAGATTTTTTCAAAGATATGCTGGAGATTTTTGATGGAAAACAGATTGAAGGTCATATCGGTTCAGATATATCAATTGTACTGCACCCCTTGCCTCTGTTCCCAATTCTTGTCTGCTACTGGAAGCCGGAAGACGGCCTTGAATCAAGCCTTCACATTTATTTTGATTCTATCTCTGATGATAACCTTGATATTGAATCCATATACACATTAAATGAAGGGATTGCATTAATGTTTGAAAAAATAGCACTGCGACACGGTGCTTAAATCCAATTGCCCTATAGCTTCTATCAGGAATAAAAAATTAGCCCGACAACATAAAGGCCGGCGTTTGACAGTCCGGCCTTTATGCTGCCCCTATCTGAAATTCAGCTAATTACAATAGCATTATTGATTTTGCTGCATCTGACTTACCATATCCTGCATCCCTTCAACAGGAGCACCAAGGGCATCTGCCATACGGTCCATGAAACTAAAAAGTGCCACAACAGCAATTGTTTCGAAGATTTCTTCGTCAGAACAACCAAGATCCCTTAGCTCCTGAATTGAACCTTCGTGAATTTTATATGCATTTTCTGTTGCGATTTTAGCCAGGCCCAACAGCTTTTTAACTTTGTCATCGATAAGAGAAGAGCCGTCAATATCATCCAGGATGGACTTTACCTGTTCCTGAGAGAATCCCTGCGCCATGACCATGGCGCTGTGTGCGTCCACTCAGTATGCACAGGCATTGAGCTTGGAAACATATGCAGCGATAAGTTCTTTTGTGGTCCTGGGCAGTGCGTGTTCTTCAACCATTAGACGGTTAACATAATTGACAATCAACTCCACAAGGTCAGGCCTCATGCTTTGGGCCACAAAAACCTTGGGTACCATCTGGAACATTGAGGTCAATGTGTCGTAGGTTTCCTTAAGTTGTCCTGTTGCATTTTCAGGATCTGTTGTTGGAAAAAAATAACTCATATTGAAATCTCCTTTATTTTCAGTTCAATTACGATCTAAATGCTGATACTTCATTATTTTCCGCATTATAGAAACTTAGCACCGGACATGCTGTAGCAATTACTACAAAGATAAGAATTGATTTTAAAAGTACAATTCTCACATAAAGTCTCTACACTTTTAAACGGCGAACACACCTCTCCAATAAATCCAAAGAAAACATTCCCAGTGTTAGTAAGGATTTTGCATGCATGGAGAAAGCAAGGAAGGCAGGTTTTCACTTGGGCGCTATTTTAAAGAACGGCCATGA
>JAKSAU010001144.1 GCA_022361535.1 Desulfobacterales bacterium | reverse complement strand
GATTTGCTTTCCCTTAAGTGTTGGGGTGTGGGTATTAAAAAAGCTTCTGTCAAAAAACTGTTTCACCTGCCATGACAGATATCGCCCCTTTGTTGCACCTGCAAATATGACAACGTCAGCCGTTCTCATTCCTTCATTATAGAAGCATTTGTAGTCATCTGTCCCATCGTAGCTGCACTCATTATCAGGGCCGCATTTGCAGCATCCAATACAGCCTCCTTTGATGTTTATTTCCTGGAGGTAAGCCACATCCACCTCGGAAGAAAAAGATGCAGTATAGCGGTCTATCATGCCTTTGAGGTTTTTATTTTCACGACTGTCAGCAAGAATGAGTATCTTTTTTCCTTTTAAATCAATTTTATTTTTGACCGGTCCGGGGGAATAAACAATTGGATCATGGACAAGGGGAGCGAACAGTTTGGAAGTGTTTTTTTCTGTCTTTACAACGTCAACAAAATGCTTGGCAAAGTTCAGCAGTTGATTTTGTTGATCTTCTTTTAAAAGATCGTACATATCAGGTGAAAATCCATCCACATACTTCATCCCTAAGTCTTCACACACAGCCCGCATAAAAGTGTGTGCTGTATGGTCGAAAAAATGAATGGAGGTCGTAATAACAGCAGCATATTTGTCCTTGAAAACAGCTTCTTTTTTCTTTTCTGAAATCATCTCGATAAAGCGGTGATACTGGGACGGGACAGTGGTTACATAAAGCGGCGTAGACCAGATTACGGCATCGCAATCGTCAATGTCATTCATGATCGCCTCAAACCGGTTGTTTTCTTTTGAAATCCGTTTGATACGCTGAGAAATATGATGCACACATAAAGTGATATCAGGTATTTTTTTTTCGATAAAACGTAAAGATTGGAGTGTCACACTGATGTCACCCTTGGGGCTGCCGTTTAATACTGTGATTTTCATGATATGACTCCTGTTTTTATATGTTGTTGTCTATTGCTCAAGGTCTTCAATGAATTTGTTATGCCACTGGATGATAAATCCATACAGGTCAATACCGTATTGCAGTGCAGCCAGCTGGAATTGATCTATTTCCATGTGTTCGATTGCCTTTTTAAGCTCAATGAGCTCGTTTTGTTTTCCTGTAATCTCGTCTATATAGTTCTTCAGTTTGTCTATCCTCTGGGCAGGCAAAAGGTGTGAAAAGAAAAAGGTACGAAGTAAGGCTTCCTGTTTTATCTTGCCTATAGGCAGATCATTGTTAAGCCACTCTTTAAAGACGGTTTTGCCCTTTGGGGTGATGGTATAAATCTTTTTTGCCCTGCCGCCGTCAAGCCGTTCT
>JAKSAU010001217.1 GCA_022361535.1 Desulfobacterales bacterium | reverse complement strand
GCGGGAAAAAGAGGCGGGCGTTACACCTGCCGCACTGACCGAAATTCATGAGAAATACAGGCAGGAAAAGGCACGCTCCCGGGAACTGGAAGAGGAACTGAAACGGGCCCAGAAAATGGAACTGATCGGCATTATGGCCGGCGGCGTGGCCCACGATCTCAACAACATCCTGTCCGGGCTGGTTTCCTACCCGGAATTACTGCTCATGCAGATCGACAAAAACAGCCCCCTGTTCGATCCGATCTCATTCATAAATGACGCCGGCCTTCAGGCAGCGGAAATCGTCCAGGACCTCCTGACGCTGACCCGGCGGAGCATTCCCCGGACCGACGTTATCAACCTGAACAATATCATCCATACCTATTTTAACAACCCGGCCCACAGGCGTCTGGAAAAAAACCATCCGGACATCCGGTTTTCAACGGATTCCGAGGCGGATTTACTGAACATCAAGGGGTCTGAACCCCACATTTCCAAGGTTGTCATGAACCTGGTGACCAATGCGGCCGAGGCAGTGGGCCAGTTCGGGGAGGTCCGCATCCAGACGATGAACCGGTATGTGGACGATCCGCTGAGTTCGGACCGGGAGCTCCGGGAGGGTGAATACGTGGTATTGCGGGTAACCGACGACGGAGAGGGAATTCCGAAAGAGGATTTGAACAGAATTTTTGAACCGTTCTACACAAAAAAACAGATGGGCCGGAGCGGATCCGGACTGGGGCTGTCCGTGGTCTGGCATGCGGTAAAGGATCACAACGGCTGTATCGACGTTCAAAGCGAACCGGCCAGGGGCACCTGCTTTGAACTCTATTTTCCCGCCACCCGTGAATCCACCGAATCCGCCACCAGCGGGTTTGAGCTGGAACCGCTGAAAGGAGACCGCGAACGGATCCTGGTTATCGACGATGTAAAGGAGCAGCTTCAAATCGCGTCAAAATGCCTGGATATGCTTGGGTATACCCCGTTTACCGTGAACAGCGGCGAAAAAGCGGTCGAGTTCCTCAATAACCGGCAGGTGGATTTACTCATTCTGGATATGCAGATGGAACCCGGCATAGACGGACTGGAAACCTACGAAAAGATACTGGAAACCCATCCCGGCCAGAAGGCGATCATTGCCAGCGGCTATTCGGAAACCCGACGGGTAAAACGCGCCCTCCGCCTGGGGGCCGGGCAGTATATCAAGAAACCGTACACCATTCAGAAACTG
>JAKSAU010000214.1 GCA_022361535.1 Desulfobacterales bacterium | reverse complement strand
AAGCCAAGGGTTCCATGCAGTTGCTATAACCGGCATTAACCCACCACTGATAGCTCCACTCAAGCAAGCAGACCAGCTCCATCTAATACCTCCATGCACCTCTTCCATCCTTTCTAAACTCAATTCTTTCATAACATTTCGTTTTAAACGTTAAAAACTTAATTTTGTGGAAAAAAAATAACCTTACACAAACATGTATAATGAATACATATGTATAAGGCTGGCCCATTGAAAGATGGTAAAGTCCCAACTCTTTGTCCCTGTTTAACGTTAAATTGTTCAAACAGGGCAGGCCGCACCGGCAGGCCATACCCGGCAGATTTTCCAGACCGGCAGGGTGTACAAAGCCCGGTGCGGCCTACTTCACGAAACGGTTTAAGCTGTTACAAAATGCTATTCGCATAAGTTGTATTTTTAAATCAAGATAACTTGGGCGCCACCAAAACCTACTCGTCTTCTTATGTACTGTTCTTGCTTGTAGGGTGGACTTTATGGTATGAATGTATGCATGTTGTTTTACATATCAAAAGCATGGATTATGTTTTAAAACATAATCTAATTTAATACCGTTCATAAATCATGTCCTTATCCTATTATTTCTCTCCATACCTTGTTTCTTATGGCAACAATAACCAGGGCAACAAAGAAAATTAAAGCAATACCTATCCATTGTATATTGCCTGCACTCCATATGAAGTACCAAATAGTAGAAAGGACTGTAGCTAAACCATAAAATAATAGTAACTCTTTTTTCAACTTTGGGTTAGACTTTATATTTTTTTTCTCTCTGATCCAAACACCTATCACCCCACCTAATGTGCAGCCAAACCAAGCCATTGTCATTGAGATAAATATGCGATTGCCATGAATGTAGGCAACTATGAATAACAATAAAGCTAACGTTAAAAATAATATGGATTTAAATAAAAAGTTCGTTTTCACATTTTTAAAATTTAATTATAAGCTTTTGTTGTTCTGCTAATAGGGTCAGCATTAAAGTTTAAATATACATTTTCGATTTTATTGGCAAAATGATTACGAATATGTTATTAATCATAATTTTTGCTTAGAAGCCAGAAAAGAAATAAAATATTCCTACTAACTCCCTGCTGATCAGAAAACTCAATTAATTGATTATATTTGCACCGCTTTTATTGTCGAATGCTATCTTAGGTCTT
>JAKSAU010000699.1 GCA_022361535.1 Desulfobacterales bacterium | reverse complement strand
CCGGACTGAGCAGCTTTTCCGGACAAACCTGTTTTAAATCCATGCCTCTCCTTTTGCCGGTCAATGGTAGAATCGATTCAATATGCGTATCTACAGACCAAAACAAAGCACAGATTTAATGATTAATCAAATTTTAATCCAAAGAATACGCGCTGTTCCAGAATTTAGCACGGCAACTACATAGATATAGTCTTGTTTAGCTGTAAGAGGTTTTTCAGGGATAGGCTTTCCTGATACGGGCAACATCAAGGTGCTTTATTTCCCTGTGGCGCATTGGTGGCCATACTTTCAAATGGGTCAAAAAAATCTGGAGTGTGTCACCGTGGGAGACCAAAAGAACCTTTTTATCTGTGAGGTGCTCTTCGATCTGCCTTACACAATCAAGCGTCCGTTTTAAAACACTTTCAACAGGTTCGGCCCCATAACCGGGTGTTTTTGGCGCTATCAAATCATTGGCCCAGACGTTTTCATAGTAGGTATCCGGACCCAGCTCCAAACTGCCGAAAAACCGTTCCCGCAAAAAAGGAGTATGGACAACAGGGTGGGTAATTTCAAGTTGAGTTCCCACAATTTCTGCAGTTTGTTTGGTCCTAAGAAAGTCCGATGAAAAAATGCGGACGTCTTCATCCAACTCGGGAAAGTGTTTTACGGCTTTTGCAGCCTGTATTTTACCTTGATCAGTCAGCCCGTATCCGCTTAACCCGTTTTCCGGACTGCTTACGATAAGTTGCTTCACATTGGCTTGGCTTTGGCCGTGCCGCATAACAAAGTATGTGTTTTTCAGTTTCTGATTTTTCATGACCGAAGATTGATATCAGCAAGTATTTAAGTTGTCCAGAATCGTTTGAAATTGAATCTGGAAATCAAATAGCCGTTTTACCCTCATACAATGTCACGCCTGGAGGAATTTTATCCAGGGAAAATCCTTTGGGTTTGGTCATCCTGGGATCGTCATAAATAATTTTCATCAATCGTTCCCGGTGATCCGGATGGGATATGCTGGCAATGGCGAGGCCTTTGAACCCCCATGGCAGGTCTCTTAAATCTGCAATGCCGTATTCTGTTACAATCACGACGCCATCATAGGCGGATGCTGTCAAGGTAATGCCCGAGGGACAGGCTGGTACAATCTTGGATTCCCCTTTGCGGGTGAGGCTTTTCATTGCAATGATTGGGGTACCGTAGCGTTTATGGCTTAATGCCCTTACAAAGTCAGGTTGCCCCCCACCCCCGCCGTAATACCGTGACGGGTCAATGAAATCTGCCCAAACATTACCTGACAAGTCTACTCCTATGGCTGTGTTTACCGACAAAAACGGGGCACAGTCCTGAATCGTATGTGCGGCATTGGTGTATGTGCAGGGCCGCATCTGAACCTGTGAGCGCATGTCTACATAATCGTACAATTCCCTGGAGCCCATGATCAGGCTGGTGGTGGAGTAACCGGTATTAATTTTTTTCTTTTTGTTGGTAATTATCCCTTTTTCTTGCAGATACAT
>JAKSAU010000572.1 GCA_022361535.1 Desulfobacterales bacterium | reverse complement strand
TGCGGTTTCTACATAATATGATCATTGAAAATCAAGATCTTGGTGTCGATGAAAAGTTGAAACTGGTGAACACCACAATGAATAAACTTCCCTGGATTGCGGATGCAAGACTCTGGAAACAATCTGATTACTGGGCGTCGCCTCTGGAAACCATTACAACTTTTGGCGGCGATTGCGAAGACATTGCCATCGTCAAGTGGGTCGTACTCAATCATATGGGGATATCTGCAAAGCATTTACGTCTTGCCGTGGTTAAAATTAAACGAAGTGGTGAGCGGCATATGGTACTTCTTTATCTGCCTGACCCCGATCTATCCTTGGAAAAGCAAACGCCACTGGTGCTTGATAATTATGTTAAGGAGATAAAACCTGGCAACGAACGCAGAGATTTGCTCAGCATTTACTTGATGGATGCCCAAGGGACTTTAGTGCTTGTAGCCGACGATGGTAAAAAGCGGGAAATCAAGGGTGAGTACAAGGGCAGAAAACACAAAAAACTGGATGATCTAAAAAAGAAGATCGCAGAATCAAGAAGTTTCTACAAAGAATTGAATAACGGACGGCCTTTGCTGCCGGAAAACATTTAATCCTTAAGTTTTATAGTTTTATCTGAATAGAAATTACTTAAAAAGGAGTAAAAATGGACCTGTTGAAAAATATTGATATGGATAAACTCATAGAGATGATCACTTACTGGGTGACCACGTATTCTGTTAAAATACTGGCTGCAATATTAGTCCTGGTTATCGGAAAATGGCTGGCAGGGAAAATATCAAATCTGGTTACCAAATTACTTGAGAAAAACAAGGTAGATATAACCCTGGTCAGGTTTCTTCAAAGTATTATCTATTATACCCTTTTAGTTGTTGTCGTGATTGCAGCAGCCGGGCAACTTGGGATTAATACGACCTCCTTTTTAACCATTGTAGGTGCGGCGGGTCTTGCTATAGGCCTTGCTCTTAAAGACTCTTTGTCCAATTTTGCATCAGGGGTTATGCTTATTTTGTTTCGTCCCTACCGTGTTGATGATTTTGTAGATATAGGCGGGGTGTCAGGAAATGTTGTCAGTATTTCTTTATTTACCACGGAGTTAAACACTGTAGATAATAAAAGAGTTATCGTTCCCAACTCAAGTATTACCTCAAATGTAATTACCAATGTAACGGCCAATGACACCCGAAGGGTAGACCTTGTCATTGGTATTGGTTATGACGACGATATTAAAAAAGCCAAGGAGATTCTCAAACAGGTTGTCGAGGAAGATGACCGTATCCTCAAAGATCAGAAGACTAACATTGCAGTTTCAGAGCTTGCAGATTCCAGTGTTAATTTTATAGTCAGGCCCTGGGTGAAAACACAGGATTATTGGAGTGTTTACTTTGACCTGCTTGAAAAAATAAAACTCACATTTGACGATCAGGGTATCAGCATTCCCTATCCCCAGCAGGATGTTCACCTTTATGAAGAAAAGACCGTGTGAAAAAAGAGCTAAAGAAGGATAAGTTCCCAAAAATGCAGACATTTTAATTATGCCTTGCAATTTTAACGTGACTGTATAAAATGGGCTCCCAAATAAAGGGGAGAAGGGCCGGAAAAAGGTTGAACTATTAAATTTGACTGGAATCGGGCTCAAGATATTAAATCGCTTAGGGAGGTTAAATTTAATGAGAAAAATACTGATTCTTGTCACTGCAGTCTTTATGATAATTTGGACCTTTTTGCCTGCTGCACAGGCCCAGAAAGATGTCTTCATCGGTATTTCGAAAATTGTGGCTCATCCGGCCCTTGACGCCCTTGAGCAAGGGGTGCAGGACGGGGTGAGAGAAACCTTTCCCAACGCCCGGTTTGATCTTCAAAATGCAAATGGTGAAATGTCTACAGCCGCTTCAATCGCTCAAAAATTCAAAGCTGAAAACGTTGATATTGCAGTTGGTATAGCTACTCCCACTGCTCAGGCTCTTGTAAACGCCATTAAGGACCGCCCGGTATTATTTTGTGCGGTAACCGATCCCGAGGGTGCAGGGCTTGTCAAATCAGTAAAACATGGAGAAAAAGGGGTTACAGGGACCTCTGACATGACTCCGGTAAAAGAGCAGATCATGCTGCTCAATAGAATCAAGCCGCTTAAAACTCTTGGGCATGTGTACTCTTCGGGCGAAGCCAATGCTGTTGCGCTTGCTGTTATTGCAAAAGATGTGTGCAAGGAAATGGGGATTAAATTCGTAGAGACGACCGTCACCAATTCATCTGAAGTAAAACAGGCTGTTCAGACCATTGCCTCGAGGGTGGATGGAATTTACCTGAGCAATGACAATACGGTTTTTTCAGCCTTGGCCGCTGTGACCTCTGTTGCCATGAAGCACAAAATACCGGTTATGTCAGCGGACCCTAGTTCCGCAGAAACCAACGATGTACTTGCTGCCTGGGGGTTTGACTATTACAAGATGGGCCGGGTAACAGGCCGTTTGGCCGTGGATGTGATAAATGGCGCTAAACCCGAAGAGATTCCTACTTTGTATATGACTGATCCCAGTGACGTTGACCTGTTGATCAATATGGATGTGGCAGCCAAACTGGGACTGACCTTTCCTGAGGACATCATCTCCACAGCAAACAAGATTATTCAAAACGGCAAGCTTAAAACCAAGTAATTATACAAAATAAAATTATCGGTACAGCCCCTGTCAGAAAACTCCTGTCCGGGGCTGTGCCGCTTAGTATCAAAGTATTGATTTATGATTGAAGGTATTTTTGTAGAAGGGTTGATCTATGCCATCATGGCTCTGGGTGTATTTTTTACATTCAGGGTTCTTGATTTTCCGGACTTGACTGTTGATGGATCTTTCCCCATGGGAGCGGTGATCATGGCGTCCTGTCTCCATAAAGGGGTAGACCCTGTTTCAGGTCTGGTCCTGGCGTTTTCCGGTGGTGTTTTGGCAGGATTCGTTACAGCCGCCATCCATAATAAGCTCAAAGTTCCCCATTTGCTGGCCGGAATTTTGACCATGACCATGCTTTATTCGGTGAACATCCGGATTTTGTCCAACAAAGCCAATTTGCCATTGCTCAGAGTGGATACTCTTTTGACCCGGGTTCATGATGCCACCCAGGGAATTATACCGCCTGAATATGCCTCCCTGATTTTTTTCATACTTGTGGTGTTATTTTTGAAAGTCGCTTTGGACCTGTTCTTTATCACAGATATGGGACTTGTATTCGGGGCATTGGGAAATAATGAACAAATGGTGAGGGTTCAAGGCGTGAATCCGGCAACCCTTAAGCTGATCGGGGTTGGTATTTCCAACGGTCTTGTGGCGCTTTCAGGCGCCTTTGCAGCCCAATACCAGGGGTTTGCCGACGTTAACTTAGGCCAGGGTATTGTTGTATCCGGTCTTGCATCAGTCATGCTCGGTGAGTTCCTTCTTAAATCAAACCGGATCAGTATATTAACGTTGAGGGTGATTTTAGGCGCCATCCTGTTTAAGGGCATCATGTACCTTGGCCGATACTACGGATATTACATCAACATGACCCCCAATGATCTTAAGTTGATCACAGGCCTTTTAATTATCGCCTCCCTGGCTGTGGCCAATTTCAAGCGGCTTAAAGCAAAGGGGGTATCATGATAGAGCTAAAGCAGGTTTCCAAAACCTTTCACCAGGGAACCCCACAAGAAAAAACAGTTATCAAGAATCTGGATCTCACGCTTGAACCAGGAGATTTTCTTACCATCATCGGCAGTAACGGGGCTGGAAAAACCACCCTGTTTAACTTGATTTCAGGGGCCCTGTCTCCTACATCAGGCAAGATTTTCATCAAAGAAAAGGATGTAACCTTACAGCCTGAATACAAGCGGGCCAACCATATCGGAAGAATTTTTCAGGATCCTTTGGCAGGAACAGCGTCTAACATGACCCTGGAAGACAATATGATGATCACGTCCAAAAAAGGATTTAAATGGCCCAGGATCAGTCTGAATAAAACTATGAAAGCCCGGTTCCAGCAGGAGGTGAAGTGCCTGAACATGGGGCTTGAAAACCGGATGCGGGAAAATGTGTCTTCTCTTTCAGGGGGCCAGCGCCAGGCGCTGACCTTGCTGATGACTGTGATGTCCAAACCGGATATACTGCTGCTTGATGAGCATACGGCTGCCCTTGATCCGAGAAATGCGGCCATGGTCATGGATCAGACCACCCGGTTTATTGATCAGGGAAACCTGACCTCTTTGATGATCACTCATAATATGGGCCATGCCATTGCCTTTGGCAATCGCCTGATCATGATGGATAGTGGCCGTATTATCATAGATGTTAAGGGTGAAGAGAAGAAGCAGTTGACCAAAGAACGCCTCATAGAAATGTTCAGTGAAATAAAAAAAGAAGAGTTTGAAACCGACGAGGTGTTGCTTACCCCCTGACTCTATTCGTACAGTACCGTGTCAGATGGTTTTTTCTGTTTGTTTATATCCAGCATCCGACGGATGGCGTGGTCGATATCGGCAATGGAAATGGGTTTCATGAAAAAACTGTCTATGGCACCGGTCTGGTAGTTGGTTGAAGACACTTTTTCACTGAACCCGGTGCATAAAATCACAGGAATGTCTTTCCGTATTTTTTTAATCTTCTCTGCCAGCACATCGCCTGTCATATTGGGCATGGTCATGTCCGTGATCACCAGATCGAATTCATGGGGGGACTTTGAAAATATTTCAAGCGCTCTTTCACTGTCGCTGAAGGCGGTTACCCGGTAACCGTATCTTTCCAGGAATTGCTTTCCCATGGATGCGATGCTTGTTTCATCATCTACCAAAAGAATGTGCTCGGTGCCTCCAATAATGGCAGTTTCAGTTTTCTTCTCTGTTTTAGACCGGTTCTCGGCCCCTGGCAGATACACGTGAAAGGTTGAGCCTTTTCTAGGTTCACTATAGGCTTTGATATCTCCTTTGAGCTGCCGGACAATGCCATAAATGACTGCCAACCCCAGTCCCGTCCCCTTTCCATTTGTCTTTGTTGTGAAATATGGGTCAAATATCCGCATTAGAGTACGGCTGTCCATCCCATACCCATTATCAGATACAGAGAGCCTCACATAAGGACCAGGCGTAAGATTTTCCAATCCCGGCGGAGGCTCTACGGTTATATTGACCGGTGTCATGGTGATTTCAAATTTTCCGCCGGTTTCTTCTACAGCATGGTAAGCATTTGTGCAAAGATTCATAATAATCTGGTGGAGCTTTGTGGGATCACCTAAAACCGCCGGACAATCAGAACTTATGTTTTTGACAATCTCGATGTTTTTAGGGATTGACGCCCTGAGCAGTTTTAGTGCCTCCTTGACAATACTCTGGAAAGATACGACCTGGTTTTCAGTTTCTGTCTGACGGCTGAAGGTCAGTATTTGGCGAGTCAATTCGCTTGCCCTGATTGCCGCCCGGTAGATTTGATTTACCATATCATATTCATGGCTTTCCTTTTTCAAATCCTGAAATAATAACTCGGAATATCCCAAAATGGGGAAAAGGATATTATTGAAGTCATGGGCGATTCCGCCGGCCAGAGTGCCGATGGCTTCCATGCGCTGGAAGTGCTGCAATCTTTTTTCCAGTTTTTCTTTCTCATCTTGGGCTTCTTTCCGGGTCTTTTCCTGCAGCTCAAGGGCAGATACCATCTGGTTGAAGCCTTCGGCGACAAGGCGTGCCTGATCAATATCTGACACCCCTTTGATGCGATAGGACAAGTCGCCGGATTTAACTTGATCCAAAGCCTTGCGGATGCGCTTGTTTACTGCATCTTCCATGGACTGTCTGGGTAGGGTGGCCAGGAATATCCACTGGATTCCGGGGATGGTTTCGAACCAGATCACGGTCTCATCCTTTTCCCCGCCAGCCAGCATGCATTTACCAGATCTTTCAGCAATGAGCCGTTCTGGGTCAAGCGTTTTATATCGGTCCCCAAGGTCATGGAGGTGTCCACGGTAAAAACTGCCTTTCTCCTTGTCGATTTTTGTTTCAACAAATGGATGAGAGACCAAGAAACCTTCGCGATCTATGATAAAGTTGATCTGACCTTTAAGATAGGCTTCAAAAACGATTTCTTTGTAGAGATTTTTCAAGGGCAGATCAATACTCCAAAGGCCGATGAACCGGTTCGACATATATACAGGGATGGACACGGAAATGATCAATCCTTCTCCTGCATAATCAATTGTAGGGGTAGTCCATTTTATATGTCGTTCAGGATTATTTTCAGGGGCCACGGACACATACGTGTGATATGCGGACCAGTCAAAATCCGGCGTTATTGCAGTTTTTTGGTCAATATACGGGAATTGGATGGAGGTGTTGGTAACATCCTGGTAATAGATCCAAGCCGCATCCGGAAGCCGGTTGCTTATTTCCAGAAGATAAGGCCCCATAATACGCAGGCAGTACATGCGAAAACAAGCATCCTGATCATTAACCAGATTCGGGTGCCAGGAATAAGATATGGCGTCCGGAGGTGCCTGATTTTGTCTGAACGCGCGAAGCAGGGAAATGGATGTCCAGAAACCGTCTTCATCAATATTGAAATCTTCAGCAGCAAACCAATCCTTTATTTGCTTATTGTCTGCCCGGGTGTGGGTAAACAAAATAAGGCTTAAACGCCGTAACTCTTCCAGGGTATGATGACAGTTTTTTATATTGGCACCCAGGCTGGAGGCTATTTGACTTACCTGAAGTTGGATAGGGCTGTTTTCAACCATAATGGCTCCTGACCATTTGTCTGTGCTTTGCCCCTTTAAATGTTAAACATCGGTTGGATCAATACGGACAGGGGCGCAAATAGAACGTTTAGAATTAAGAAAAGGCTCCCTTTTCAGTTTATTGAAGACGCAGTTAATTGAAATTAGATATTCTTAAATATATGTAATCTATGAAATAAGGTCAAGGAATTACAAGAAAAGTGAACCTGGCAGGCTCATGGTTCAATTACTTTTAGCATAAGCTGGACAATATCTTTAATATCAAGGTTATCCGTTTCCAGAAGGGTTTGTAAAATAAAGCCGTCTACTACGGCTACCAGGAGCCTGGCTTTGGCTGTAATATCAGAATTTGGTCCGGGCATTTTTGCATATGCTTCGTCTACCATTGAAAACCATTGGGAATAGGTTGTTTGAAACCGTTTTTTCAAGTCTTCATTTCCTGAAACGGCTTCCCTGACCAAGTAAAGATGAAGCCTGCTTCTGGCCTCAGAGGTTAAAAGTGTCGTGAAAAAAGCAGTAAGAAGACCTTCCCAGGTAAGGTCTTCCTTCTGGTCAATCATTGCGAACAAAGCAGTAGTGATCTGGTCCATATGTTGGTCTGCAATATCAAAGATCAGGTCGTTTTTGCTGGCATAGTAGTAGTAAAGAGTGCCTTTACTCAGGCCCGATACCTTTGATATTTTTGCCAGGCTGGTTTTCTCAAGACCCTTTTCGCCGATCATGGTCATGGCAGTATCCAGGATAATCTGCCGGTTATCCGTTCCGGTTCCTTTTGCAGTTTTAGCCATTTAGTCAGCCTTTTGTGTCTCTTTGATAGTTTCGATTTGTTCAGTTACAAGTTCAATCGCATCTACAGGACAATCCTGGGCACAGAATCCACAGGAAATGCACCTGGATGCATCTGTGAGCAAGGGCAATGGATGACGGTTTTTCACCTTTTGCAGCTCCTGGTCCAACGCTTGGGTGGGACAGCTTTCTATGCAGATGCCGCAAGATATACAGGTGTCCAGGTCAAATTGGGGACGGGGCCACTGTTTTTTAGGAATCCGTTCCAGGATCAGGCCGAAATTGTCGGTGACTGCAGCTGACGGGCAAATCCTGCCGCAGGCACCGCACTCTATACAGGCCTGTGCTTCAATATGGTGAAGTTCTTTTTTTTCGCCGGTAATAGCATTGGTCGGGCATATCTTTGCACAGAGCCTGCACCCGATGCACTCTTTAGAAATGGTATAAGCCATGGTGTTCTCTCCTGATATTCCTTTGGTTCAGGCAATGGATGCCACGCGGTTGACAGCTTCTTCAGACGGTATACCGGAATCCCGGTCCCAGCCATACAGTTCCCAATAATCTTTCATCATTGTTTCCACATCTACGGACCGTCCCTTGTTGGCACCTTTGGTCTGGGCCGGGATTCCAAGGAGCCTGTCCGGGACAATGTTTGATTTTGGGGCAATACCGTGTTTGACATTGAACGCCTGCTTGAGTGTCTGGATATTTGTGCCTATTTCCATATAGTTTTCAGGGCTCAGCTGCCACCCTGTTGCAGCATTGATCCAGTCAAAGATCCGGATGCGGTTAGCTCCGAGAAAACCACCGAAGAGACATGCGCCTGCCCCGTTCATGACATTTAGATACTCGGAATTGGCTTTACCGACTTTGGCATGATGGATGTTCTTCTTATACTTTGATGATTTGAAATACCCCGGTCCCATTTTGGGTACGGTTTTAACCTTTTTCCACAATTGGTACATTTCATAATAGAGGCCGGCCCCGTTAGTATGCCGTCCCGGGGCAGGATCTACACTGTAATGAAGTGCAAACCCGGGATCATTTCTTGAATCATGCATGGCAGGTTCCTGCCCGCCGCAGTGTATGGCTATTTCCTGTGCCTTCTTTCCAAAGTGTTCTGCCGCTTTTTTTACACCGTCTGCCAGAAGGTCGCCAATCCCCTCGCGGTCTACCATTTTTTCAACCAAAAATTCAATTGCCTTGGGGTCTCCCCATTCAAGTGGCTGGCCGGCAGTGTCTTTAAGGGTGATGATGCCTTCCTGATAGCATTCAAAAGCAAATGCAACCACATGGCCTGCGGAAATGGTATCCATACCGGCCCGGTTGAGCAGTTCGTTTAAATAAAAGATCGAATCAAGGTCTTTATTCATGACAAATCCGCCAAAAGACAGAACGGTTTCATATTCCGGCTTATGGGTTTCTGGAAATCTGCCATTGGTTTTGCAGATGCCGCCGCAACCCAGTGGACATGAATAGCAATGAAATTTTTGTGTTTCGGTTTTAATTATCGCATCAGGGTTTGATGAAAAAGACTTGAAAATTCCCCAGTCTGAGCTTGTACCCATCCAGTTCTTAATCGGGGCATCCCCCATTTCAACAGACATCTGGTTCATGGATACTGTGCCCCATTTGCGCAGTAAAATTTTATAGAGTAAGCCGTCCTGGGTCGCAACAAATGGAAGGATTCTCATCAGGGCCCCGATAGGAGCGGTGAGCCAGCCCGGTACAAAAGGCGGCTGGAACTGCACCCACTTATTGCAGATTTGACTTAATTGTTTTACTTCTTCCCGGTTGTGGACAGGGATTCGTTTTTTACCGGCTAATACGACAGC
>JAKSAU010000908.1 GCA_022361535.1 Desulfobacterales bacterium | reverse complement strand
ATATTTCTTCCGATTTAATATAAATGAATATGCCCAAATATTCCCTATCAAGTTTAATGGATCAACTTTACTTGCTGCCAAGGCATGACCAATTAGGCAAACATGCTGTATCGCTACGCCATTGCCTGCTGCCCAGGATCTTTGTCCCAAAAGTAACCCACTATAATTGAACAGATTCCGAAACACCTGCCTGACGGCAGTCAGGAGTTGCCAATGACAGATTTTTGTTCAGCTGTTTCAACGCTGGCAGGTTCTGTGAATGCTGACAGGTTTCGGGGAAAGACAAAGACCTGTCAGTGTGCTTGCACCTGAGGTCTTATAAAACGCTAATTTAGCCCGCATCTCTGGAGCTCAATAGTTTCATAAGAACAGGCTACCTGCATAAAGCAGATAGCCTGTTTCCCCAATTGACATTGTGTTGACTATAACATTACAATTATCCTTTTACTTCATTGGCTGCATTGGCCTGCCATTCGTAATAGGCGCCATCATATACTTTAACTTTTGTATAATTGAGAATTGATGATAATGCCAGGTATACCATTCCTGCCCTTGTGCTGGTCTCACAATAAAGCACGATGGTTTTGTCTGGTGTAATCCCTTTTGAAGCGAACAAGCTTTTAAGTTGGTCGGCGGATTTTAAAAGCCCTTTTGAATCAAGAAGTTGATTAAAGTCCAGATTTTTTGCCCCCGGAATGTGCCCTTTACGAAGTTTGGTTTCCGCTGTACCGGCAAATTCATCTGGCTTACGAACATCAAGTAATACATAAGAACCGCCCTGGGCAGCTTTTTTGGCTTCAGCCATATCGGCTAATATGGCGGCATTAGGCTTCGCTGAAAAAGTAGCTTTGGCAACTTTTGTCGGAGCACCTGTAATTGGCTTTCTGGCAGCCTTCCATGCTTTCATATTTCCATCGAGCATTTTTACTTTCTCGGCCCCCATATGTTTAAGAATCCAGTATAATCGTCCTGCATATTTGCCTGAACCTTCATCATAAACTACAATTTGCT
>JAKSAU010001152.1 GCA_022361535.1 Desulfobacterales bacterium | reverse complement strand
TTTATGCCTGGTCCAGGGTTTTGCATCTGATACTTTTGCCGGTCAGAAAAGCCACACTGTCTTTTTTGAAGGAGAGGAAAACGAGCTCCATGTGTTTCGGATTTTCGGATCCAAACCGGGAAAGACCCTTTTGGTTGTCGGGGGCATCCAGGGGGATGAGCCCGGGGGATTTATTGCAGCTGATTTTTATGTGGACATGTCACTTGAGAAAGGTAATCTCATTGTTGTACCAAGGGCAAATTTCCCTTCGATCCTGAAAAAAGAAAGACAGATTAATCAGGACATGAACCGTAAATTTATGGATGATCATACCTATAATTATGAAGCAAAGGTTGTAGATGTCCTCAAAAAATTAATCTGTGAGAGTGATTGTTTTTTAAATTTGCATGAAGGATCTGGGTTTTATTCAAAGGAATGGAAAAGCTCTGATCGGAACCCTAAAAAATATGGACAATCGATTATTGCTGATGATGCTTTATTAGAAAGAAAGCCGGGCAATGGTGAGAAGGCTAAAATAGATCTTGAGAGAATGGCCAAAGCAGTGATTAAAAAGATTAATCGGTCCATTGTTGATGAAAGCCATTATTTTCATTTCAACAACCACAAAACAAATCATCCTGACTCTCTGCACAAAGAACAACGCAGGTCTGCCACTTATTATGCCATGAATGTCTGTAAAATACCTGCGTTTGGTATTGAATCTGCCAAATCGTTGCCTTTGGAGCAGAAAGTTCGACAGCACATCCTGGCTGTTAACGGCTTCATGGAGCAACTCGATATTCAACCAAAAACACCAGGCATTAACCTGAAAAAACCGGAAATGCAGTACATGATCATCTCTGTAAATGATTCTATTCCGGTGGTGGTAGGAAAAATGCAACGTTTAAAAATACGGCCAGGCGATATGATTCAGGTGCATGACATTGTTGCTAACTATGAGAGGGGACTTAGTGTCGATGTTATCGGGGTTGGTAATGAATTTAATGACATGAAAAAGAAGCTTAAAATAGATGAGCCAACCAGGATTGAAGCTAAAAAGGATTTTTATGCCTGCGGAAGCGTTTTTCTCGATATTGAAGCAAAGGGTGCAACAGCTTCTTTGGACCGGTTGGCCTTGAGCGAGTCTAAAAAAGCTAAGTCGCTTCAATACAAGCTGCGGATAAATGGCAGAACCCGGATTGTGGATAACTACGGGCGGGTTGGGCTTAAGTTCGGTGATCAGATGGTTATTGTCGATATCATAACAGGAGATATTGACCCATCAGAATATATAGTCAATTTTAAAGGATTTGTTGGAAACAGCAGCCGCAATAACGGTGAAGACAGGGGCTATGTTATTGATACCGGGGCAGGTGTGTTAATGCCTAAATATTCCACGGGAAAGAAGGGACGCCAGTATCATGTGGTAACCACCCTGAAGGGTAAAGAGGTTGGAAAATTATTTATTGATATTCAATCTTAAATATATTGAGGAGAGGCGAAGTGGGCAAAAAAGACAGGAAGAACCTAAGCATTATTGACAAGGAGCTAAAAATTGACGGCTCCATTTCCAGTACGGGCAAACTTATCATTAAAGGCCAGGTTACAGGAACTATTGACGGGGATGTGGTGATAATTGCAGAGGATGGTCTGGTAAACTCAAGCGAAACAAAAGTATCCAGTCTGACTATTGGCGGAAGTTTTCAAGGAGAAGTCTCTGCTTCAAAGGAGTTGATAATCCTGTCTACCGGTACCTGCGCCGGTAAGGTCGTATGCCAGGATCTCATTGTTGAAAACGGAGGGGTTCTCAATGCGGATGTCTCGTGCAAAACCTCAAGCAAAATGGCCACACCCAAAAAGGAGAAATCCTTTTTTTCCTCAACCCCTAAATCAGGGGCGGGAACTGAAAAACAAATTGAATTATAAAAACTTCTTGACATGAAACGCAAAATTATGTAAATATCGCTGATTGTGTTTATTGAGAGGAGCTTGGAGAACATTGAAAAAATATACATATAGCGCGAAAAGATCTGACAACAAAGAAAATTGGTGCGTCATTGATGCAAAGGACCAGGTCCTTGGACGGCTTGCTTCCCAGATTGCTTACAGAATCCGTGGTAAACATAACCCGCTTTTTACACCACATGTAGATATGGGTGACTGGGTCGTCGTAATCAATGCTGATAAGGTCCGCCTGACAGGTAATAAAATGGACCAGAAGACTTACTACCGGCATTCCGGTTACGTGGGCGGGATCAAGTCTCAGACTGCTAAGGAATTGCTCGAGAAAAAACCTGAGGAAGTTCTGAAAAAAGCAGTTAAAGGGATGCTTCCTAAAAACAGGCTTGGCCGGAAACTTGGGAAAAAATTATTTGTATACACAGGTGATCAGCATCCCCATGCTGCTCAAAAACCTGAGGTTGTTGAAATTTAAGAGATAAGGACGCGATACGATCAATGGAAACTGGAAACGTATATTACGCAACAGGTAAACGGAAAGATTCTGTGGCCAAAGTGTGGCTTGTACCTGGTACAGGGAAAATTGTTGTAAACAATAGAGAAATGGAAAATTATTTTGATATCGCTGTAAACCAGGATCTGTTGACTTCTCCTCTGGTCCTCACTAATAACAGCGATGCCTTTGATGTTAAAGTTACCGTAATGGGCGGTGGTCAAACCGGTCAGGCCGGTGCTGTCCGCCAGGGTGTTTCCAAAGCCTTGGTTCTGGCAGATCCAGAGCTCAGAGGCGTTTTGAAATCTGCCGGGTTCCTCACAAGGGATGCCAGGAAGAAAGAACGTAAAAAATACGGTAAAAAAGGCGCAAGAGCCAGCTTCCAGTTCTCAAAAAGATAATATATATCTTTTACGACGCGCAAATCACCTTGAGGGGAACAGCATTTTGGTTGTTCCCCTTTTTGGGTTTGAGCACACCATCCCAGGTCTTTTCTGAATGATGAAGACTTTTCTTTTCTATGATATTGAAACATCCGGATTAAACCCTGCCTTTGATCAGGTGTTGACCTTTGCCTGTATTCGGACCGATTTGTCATTAAATGAATTGGCCAGAGAAGTGATCACAGTCCGGCTAAGGGAGGATATCGTCCCCTCTCCTGGAGCCTTTCTCACGCATGGGCTTACACCTGAAGAGCTTTCATGCGGCATAAGTGAATATCATGCAGCCAAACGAATTCATAAGCTTTTTAATACCCCTGAAACTATTAGTATTGGCTATAATTCATTAGGGTTTGACGACGAATTCTTAAGATTTTTATTTTATAGGAATTTGCTAGATCCATATAGCCATCAGTTTGCCAACGGATGTTCCAGGATGGATATGCTGCCGGTTGCAGCAATTTATCATCTTTTCTGTGAACAGGCCTTGTCCTGGCCAGTTTTGGAAACTGGAAAAGCGAGTTTAAAATTGGAACATCTTTCTTTGGAAAATCGGTTCCAGACTTCCGGTAAGGCCCATGAAGCCATGAGTGATGTTGAAGCACTGCTAAGCCTGACTCGAATTTTTTCAGCGTATGATGATATTTGGGAATATGTTCAAGGTTTTTTTGACAAACAGACAGACCTTGATAGGATAAACCGATTAAAATCGACAGATATATCCTTAAAAAGCGATCTTGAGATTGGGCTGATGGTATCTGTGTCCTTTGGTGCGGATGTCAATTATATCGCACCTGTTGTTTATGTGGGGCGCTCTGTGCCTTATAAAAATCAGAGCCTTTGGGTTCGCCTAGATCGTGATGACCTTTTTGAGAGTCTCGATGACGAGATTGGAATTTATGAGCTGTTTGTCATCCGGAAAAAGGCAGGAGACCAACTCTTTATCCTTCCCACCCTAGATCGCTTTTGGGAAAGGCTTACCCCAAAAGCGGCGAAAGCATGCGAGAAAAATTTGCAAGTTATCAGAGAAAATTCAAATCTTTTTTTTAAAACCATAGAGTACCACAGGGAGTATAAATATCCGGATGTACCGGATATTGACCTTGATGCAGATTTATACCAGGGAGGCTTTTTTAAGCCGGTTGAGAAAAGTGAAATCTCCTTGTTTCATAATGCAGAAGATAAAAGCAAATTTACGATCTTAAAAAAGTTTAAAAGTGCTCGGATAAGAGATTTGGCCTCGAGAATTATGGTGCGAAATTTCAGTGAAAAGCCGGACAAAATCCCCGGGTTCATTCCACATCTGAAAGGACTTGCTGGCGACCAGCTTGGTAATGCTGTCAAGGGTTATAAAGATGACAAGAAGTTGACATGTGCACAGGCAATTCTTGAATTGGATGAAATGGTTGCCAAGGGGGCTGTTGAAGATTTTGATCCTGATCAAAAAGCTCTTTTTGATTGGCTTAATAAATATGTACGTAGAATGTCAGCCTTTCTTACTAATTCGCTTTAATTCGTCTACTTGCGCTTCGTGAATGAATTGATTTAGAATAGATTCATTCTCTAAACTAATATCTGATATTTTTAACCCTATGAGAGTATGGGCGTCCGAATACTTATGATTTATTCGGGCGACACGGGTTTTAAGGGGGAGGATGCCAACCGGTTCTTTTTGCTCCGAGTCTATAAGCGCAAGCCCAACAGCCAAAGATGTTCCCCGTTTGAGAGCCAGTAAGGGGTTTACATCTTTCCCCTTTTTTTTGTGAACAACTATGCCTATTCCGGCAAAGGATACATCTTTTACTCTAAAATCTTTTGGGGTTCTATATTCTTGTTTGTTGAACAGCAGCTTTGCCTTTATCGTATATCTAAGTCCAAGAGACAATCTAAACGCAGATCTGATATTGGTCTCAATAGCGGGAAGGTCATACTTTACTACCAACGCTTTTGTCAGGGCGCCATTCGCAAGCGGGTAATTCTCAATAAACTGAATGGGGCGACAGTTGATGCCGATGCGTGATTTGCGTTGCTTGGCTTGGATAAGAGTCGTCAGGTGCAGTTGATCAAAGGATGTATCTTTAGATATCGGAACAACAGGTTGTGCGATGGTGATGGTTTTATTCTTGTAATCAGTATCGTAAATAATCGACGATTTTGAGATAGGTGTTTCCGAATCCATATTAAACACCAAATCAACCCCCACAGAAGGGAGGAATATCTTTTCTACATCGAACCCCATACCATCAAATCCATTCAGGCAGTATTGACCGTGCCAATACTGCCTGAAGAATACTGCGTAAAAAGGATTTGATTATTTTACGGCGTCTTTAAGGGCTTTGCCCGGAACGAACTTAGGTACATTTCTAGCAGGAATGTTAATCTCTTTTCCAGTCTGGGGATTTCTGCCTTTTCTGGCTTTTCTTTCAGCAGTTTTAAATGTGCCAAAGCCGACGAGAGTAACAGAATCATTGTTGGAAAGTGCGTCAGTGACCGCTTTGATCATGCAGTCAACTGCAGCCTGAGCTTCTTTTTTGCTGTTCAGAACTTCTGAAACCTTGTTGATTAAATCGCCTTTGTTCATCTTTATCACTCCTTTTTTTGGGTTTTAGGAATAAATATATGAGTTAAATTTATTTTCCTAAAAGTTAAATAAATTTCAATCAGCTTTTTGCGTACGTTACGTCGTTGAGAAGTGCGTGTCAAGTATTTATTGCGTTTTTTTCAAAATTTCATTGCCAGTTTTTTTTAAACAACATAAAATCAATCCAAACAGGAGGAAAAAATGGACGTGACACTTGTGAATCCTTTTATTGAAGGTACTT
>JAKSAU010000179.1 GCA_022361535.1 Desulfobacterales bacterium | reverse complement strand
TTTGACTGGGCATTTTCAATGGCCTTGGAAATGAATTTATGCTCTATATGTTCGCCTTCTTCGATTCCAAGCCGGTCCATGACCGCATGAATCCTGTCTCCGCCGAAGATTCTGAGCAAATCGTCTTCCAGGGAAAGATAAAATCTAGAGCTTCCCGGATCACCCTGACGGCCTGAACGGCCGCGAAGCTGGTTGTCTATGCGGCGGGACTCATGGCGGGAGGTTCCCAAAATATGAAGACCGCCAAGTTCTTTTACACCCTCCCCCAGCTTGATATCCGTACCACGGCCGGCCATGTTGGTGGAAATGGTTACAGCACCTTTCTGTCCTGCATTGGCAACGATTTCAGCTTCAGCTTTATGGTGCTTGGCATTGAGCACATTGTGGGGCACCTTTTTTTTCTTCAGCTTTTTACTTAGGTCTTCTGATACATCGATGGAGATTGTACCAACCAAAACAGGCTGGCCTTTTTTATGGAGCTCGATGATCTCCTTGATGGCTGCATCATACTTTTCTTTCTGGGTCTTATAAATAAGATCTGCTCTGTCATCCCTGACCATTTCTTTATGTGTCGGGATAACAAGTACATCAAGGTTGTAGATCTTTTTAAACTCAGGCGCTTCGGTTTCGGCAGTACCTGTCATGCCTGACAGTTTGTCATACATCCGGAAATAGTTCTGGAATGTGATGGAAGCAAGGGTTTGGTTTTCAT
This sequence comes from Desulfobacterales bacterium, assembly GCA_022361535.1. The sequence goes on along the minus strand of JAKSAU010000179.1, from coordinate 2,832 downwards.
TTTCAATTTTAACCCCTTCTTTGGCTTCCAGGGCCTGATGAAGCCCTTCTGAATAACGTCGTCCGGTCATCAAACGGCCGGTGAATTCATCCACGATTACAACCTGGTTGTTTTTTACGATATAGTCGGTATCGCGTTTGAAAAGGGTATGGGCTTTGAGCGCCTGGTTCAAGTGATGGAGAATTTCAATGTTGGCAGGGTCGTATAAATTATCAACTTTGAGTAGTTTTTCCCCTTTAGCAATTCCATCCTCAGTTAGGGAAACGCTTTTTGATTCTTCATCAAGGGTATAGTCTGTTTCTTTTTTAAATCCGGGTATGATGGCATTGACCTGGGTATAAAAATGGGTGGATTTTTCTGCCGGACCTGAGATGATCAACGGGGTCCTGGCTTCATCAATAAGGATGGAGTCAACCTCATCGACAATGGCAAAGTTCAAGTTGCCCTGTGCCAGATCCTGTTGCTCGAATTTCATGTTGTCCCTAAGGTAATCAAACCCGAACTCGTTGTTTGTACCGTAGGTGATGTCCGAGTCATAAGCTTCTTTTCTTTCTTGTGAATCCATGTCGTGGAGAATAACGCCGACGGAAAGCCCCAGGAAATTGTATATCTTAGCCATCCAGTCTGCATCACGTTTGGCTAGATAATCATTGACAGTTACAATGTGAACCCCTTTGCCTTCCAATGCATTCAGGTAGGCGGGCAGGGTGGACATGAGTGTCTTACCTTCACCTGTTTTCATTTCAGCAATTGTACCGTTGTGCAAGGCAATGCCGCCGATGAGCTGTACATCGAAGTGGCGCATTTCAAGGGTACGGATCGAGGCTTCCCTGACTAGGGCAAAAGCCTCTGGCAGGATGTCATTCAATGTTTCACCATCGGCTAAACGGGATCTGAATTCATCGGTTTTTTCTGCCATCTGTGTATCAGATAAGGCCTGGAAATCGGGTTCTAATGAATTGATTTTATCAATGAGGGGTTGTATCTGTTTGAGGATCCTGTCATTGCTGGACCCGAAAATCTTCGTGAAAAAATTGAATACCATGTCAGCTTTACCTGCCTAAAATCCTTTGGTTAACGTAGGAACATCCAACTTGCCTGTACAACATATAAGCATTATTCCAAGAAATAAAATAAAAAATTATAAATTCTTGGAACAACAGAATTCAAAGCGCTGAAACAAGTGTTTGTATTAGATTAATTGAGGATGTATTTTAATGGGTTTACCGGTGCACCGTTGATGCGTACTTCATAGTGGAGATGGGGGCCCGTACTTTGTCCGGTGTTACCGACAGTGGCGATAACTTCACCCCGTTTCACCTTCTGACCCCGTTTGACCAAAAGGTCTTTACAATGGGCGTATTTGGTAACTTTTCCATATCCATGATCAATAATAATCATATTGCCATAATACATTTTGCTGCCGGCATAGGTGACTTTGCCGTTTGCAGTCGTGATAATTTTTGTGCCTGGCCGGTTGGATATATCAAGTCCGGAGTGGAAACTACGCTTCCCGGTGAAAGGTGATTTGCGGTAGCCAAATCGCGAAGTAATCCATCCGTTAACAGGTTTAATAGATGGTGTTGCCGCAAGTATATTTTTTTTCTTTTCTAATTTTTGAATAAGGTCGTTGAAATCAAGTTTTTTTTGATTTGCTGCAAGTTGTACCTGATCTACTTGTTGATGCATCTCCCGCATCAGATTGTTGTGCCGGGTTTCTAACGGAATATCGTGGTCAAGAGCGTTTACCGGAATACCACCGATACCGATAAGTCCGGATGAATCACCGGTTTTTTGAATGTCTGCTATAAGGCGAACCTGATCTTCTAAGCGTGTCAGACTTCTAACCTGCTCTTTAAGAATTTCTATTTCCTTGGCAAAGCTTTGTACCTGGTTTCTATGGCTCTCCAGTTCACCTGCCTGGGACGCAACAGTTTTATTTAAACGTGCATTATCAAATGCAGTCTTTTTAAGCAGGTAGTAATCGTATCCTAAATAAGACAACCCTCCCAAAGACCCTAAGAAGAGAAGAACAAGAAAAAAAGCAACGGGCTTTCTTAGGGAAAGTTCCCTGATATCGGAGCTGTCGCCGGAATGAAACCATATTTTAATTCGTTTTTTCATTTACACTCACTTATAAATGATATCCTGCCCATGTCAAGCACTTATTGGTATTTATAGCGGGGTCTGAACCGCGTCCAGGCCTGTTTTTTCATCAATTCCGCATAGGATATTCATGTTTTGAACTGCCTGGCCGGCAGCCCCCTTGAGCAGGTTGTCAATGGCGGAAACCAGTATCAATCGCCCTGATGATTCATCCAGATGAAAACCGATATCGCAGCAATTTGTTCCCCTTACATGGGACATTGCGGGAAATCGTCCTTCAGGAAGCAGTTTGACAAAAGGTTCATCGCCGTAACAATCGTTAAACGTTTTTCTTATCTCTTGTTTTGTAACACCGGAGTTGATGTTGGCATAAATAGTTGACACCATTCCCCGGGTTACCGGTACCAGATGTGGTACAAAGGTCAGCTGAACCGGTTTGCCTGCTGCCTGGCCCAATACTTCTTCTATTTCGGGTGTATGCCTGTGGTTCCCTACTTTATATGGCGTGAAGGTCTCATTTACTTCACAAAAATGGGTGGTCAAAGACAGAGACCGGCCCGCACCGCTCACTCCCGACTTTGAGTCGGAAATCAATCCCTGGCAAGAGATCAGATTGGCACGGATTAAGGGAACCAAAGCCAGAAGAATCGAAGTTGGGTAGCACCCTGGATTTCCGATAATTCTGGCATTTCTAATTTTTACTCTATTTAACTCGCAAAGTCCGTA
>JAKSAU010000786.1 GCA_022361535.1 Desulfobacterales bacterium | reverse complement strand
CATGGTGGCACCGGCAAATACCTTTGTCTGGTGGACAACAACGGTTTCTCTTTTATTGAGATTGTCAAAGGGCAACACCTTGAGAATGGACCATCCATTGTCCGGGTTATGATAGGTGACCCGGTCCACGACCCCTTTTAGAATTTCATTGATATGGCCGGTATCAAAGGCTTTGTTCATTTTCGTGTTCATACGGGCTCACCATACCGAACGTCGGACATTTAAACAACTTCTTTTCATCTGCAGCCAAAACAATGGGAGTTCCGGAAAAAAACAAACTCGGCTTGACATCCAAACATTTGTTTTGTACATTTGTTCGAAACAAATGTTTAACAAATCCATTATAAAAGGAGAACGCGTTGGGCACACCAAAAGATTCTTTGATTACAAGACAAAAAATAATTGATGCCGCAGGCCGTCTTTTCGCGGAGAAAGGCTTTAAGGGCGTTACAGTACGGGATATTGCAGGATCTGCCAAAGTGCACTTGGGCGCACTAAACTACCATTTCAGGACCAAAGAGGCGTTGTACCGGGAAGTGCTTTTAGAAGCCTGTAAAGACGCATCCATAAGTGAGGAAGACCAGGTAGAACTGCTCACCCTTCCACCGGAAAAAGCCTTGTACGAAGTTGTCTTGGGCACCTTGGAAGAATTTAAAACCAGGAATGCCTCCCAGTGGCAGTCTGCGCTGCTTTCTCGTGAATGCCGGAATCCAGGCCCGGTATTCCAAGAGCTGGTGGACGCCTACTTCAAGCCGCAGTCAGATTTTCTTGCCGGTATCCTCGCTAAAATAACTGGTAAGCCTTTAGAGGATATGGCAGTCCAGTTTGCCGGCATTGCCTTTATCGGCCTTGTAGAGACCTGCGGACTTTATAGTCATTATGTAAATGCCGTATCACCAGGTCTTCTAGAACACGGAGAGAAAAACGATTGGTTTGCCGGGCAAATTACAAGAATGATCATAGACGCTGCATCACAATAAAGGAAACTTCATGAAAATATATGCGATAAAAGCTTCAGCTCCAGGCCCCTTTAAAGAATATAAAAAAGCCATGGGAGCCCCACCCCAAAGTATCTTTTCCCTGGCAGCAGCTACGCCGAAAGGAATAGAAATCCGGTTGTGCGATGAAACTGTTGATATGCGCCCGGATATGGGCACAGACGCAGACATGGTTGTTCTTTTATTCCACACCCCGGATGCCGTTCATGCATACACCCTTGCGGACCGGTTCAAGGAAAAAGGAAAAGCAATTGTTATGGGCGGCCTTCATCCAAGTGCGGAACCCAAAGAAGCCCTGGCGCATGCGGATGCAGTTATGATCGGAGAAACAGAAGAAATTTGGGAAGCGCTGTTAAACGATTTTAAGGACAATTGCCTAAAAAAGATTTACCAACGCGAGACACCAGTGGATCTGGCATTGATAAATCCATATCCAACCGATCTTATCCCACCTTCAAAATACAACCATTTCTGGTCAGTGTTGGTCTCCAGGGGGTGTGTTCACCGGTGTGATTTTTGTGCAGTACCACCTTTTTTTAAAGGAAAATACCGGTTACGCCCCATTGAGCATATTGTTGAAGAGATAAAATCCGTGCCCACAGATTGGTTTGAACTTCATGCAGATAACCTGACAGCTAACAGGGAATACGCCCTGGAATTGTTTAAAACCCTTACCCCTTTAAAGATCAATTGGGTTGGTGAGGCAACCACTAAACTTGCAGACGATGACGAGCTGCTCAAAGCTGCGGCTGAAAGCGGGTGCAAAGAGTTGCTCATCGGCATTGAAACCCCGTCCCAAAGCGCACTAAAAGCATCAGGCAAGGGGTTTGTCTCCCCGGAAGATCTCAAGGAAAAAATAAAACGGTTCCATGACTATGGCATCCGGATTACCTCATCCATGATATTTGGCTTTGATACCCATACCACAGATATTTTCAAAAAAAGTGAAGACTTCTGCCGGTATGTTGGTATTGACGAAGTAGAAGCCGTGATCCTGATTCCCTTTCCCGGCACGTCACTTTACAAGCGCTTAGCAAATGAAAACCGTCTGATCAGCCAGGACTGGTCTAAGTTTGACGGCAGTCATGCCGTGTTCAAACCTGCATTAATGACTTGTGAGGAACTTGAACAAGGAACACACAGATTCTGGAAGGAAATCCAGAAAAAGAAACCTGTCCCAACTACCTGGACAGGATCGCCGGGGAAAAAGCCCCCATCGTCCGGTTCTAATACAACATCTCGGTCAGGCCCGGTGTTGACTGCCGCACCGCGTCGAGTTAGGTGGAAATCAATACTGGCCTTAGGTTTGATTGGTGCAGGTGTCTGGTTTGAATGGTACTGGATCTGGGGTATTCTGGCCCTAATCTGGGGAATTACCGACCTTAAAAACCGCCATACATATCTTCTTGAGGATATTCCAAGGGATCAGGCCCCGGTTTTATATTGGGTCGTGGTGCTGATGTGGCTGAGTCTTGGAATCTGGGGTGTACTCATTCCGTTTCAGGGCGCAGGATAACAATAGCCATGACAGCACATATTTCGATAGGCAATCTTGTCTCACGATTCTGGAAAAAGGCATTGCCCACATGGGTATTGGTATTTATCGAAGGAATTTCAATCCTTGCCATGCCCCTTGTAATTGGCCGGGCTGTTGATGACCTGCTCAAAAAAGAATTCACGGGGATTTTTATCCTGATTGGGCTTTGTGCAGCATTGTTAATCCTTGGAGCCGGACGACGGTTTTACGATACCCGGATCTATGCAGGGATATACAAGACTGTGGCCCGGGAAATGGTGGGCAGAGAAAAGAAAAAAGACACATCAACCTCAAAAGTATCAGCCCGGCTCACCTTGTTTACTGAATTTGTGGAGTTTCTTGAAAACAGCCTGCCGGAAATTATCAATCACTTGATCGGTATGGCCGGAACCCTTTGCATCATTGTATTTTTGGATATCCGGGTTTTCATGGTTTGTGCGACAGGGATGGGTCTGACCGTCATAATATTTGCCTTGAGTAAACAGCGAATGCTCAATTTGAACAAAGGCCAAAATGATGAGTTTGAGCAGCAGGTGGAAGTGATCTCGTCAAGATCTGAAAAAAGGGTTGCCAGGTATCTGAACCGGTTAATGTCATGGAATATTCGCCTGTCTGATCTGGAAACTGTGACATTCTCTTTAACCTGGATCGTGCTTGCAGCAGTCTTGATTGTCTCAATTCTTTTGGTGACCTTATACGGCTCTTTTGGCGTCGGCCATATTCTTACCATGGTCATGTATGTTTTCGGAGTTATTGAAAGTGTCCTGACCTTTCCCCTATATTACCAGCAGTTGGTAAGGCTCCAGGAAATTACACAGCGGCTCGGATAACACGATAATTGTTCGTTAAGAATAAAGTTCCGCCCAATATTTTAAAAAACCATTTTAAAATTTCAGGCAGGCAGTTTCCATTATGTCTCAAGCTTTTACCGTCAGACTCGAGCACAGATCTTTGAAAATTCGGCTGTCAAACTTGCCTTCCAGCACCTCTTCTTTTAGCAATTGAAGGGAATCAAATGGTTTTTTAGCCTTACGATGGGTCCGATCTCTGTAGGTCAACGGTTCATAACAATCAATAAGGCCTATAAGCTGACTTTCAAAACAGGGATTGTCTTTCCCGTAAGGATAACCGCTGCCATCGATTCTCTCATGGTGTTCCTGAGCCACTGTGGCGACCAGTGGATCAAATCCTGACTGTTTAAGCAACAGGTCACACCCCAAAGAGGCATGGGCTGTATAATCTTCATACTCTTTATCTGTCAGGCGGCGGTCTGCTTCTAAGATTTTATTGTTTACTTCACTTGTTCCCAAATCGTGCAAAAGGGCACACAGGGCCAATCGTTTGATATCCTCACCCTCATACTGGTGATAAAATCCGAAACGCAATGTTAGAAGTAATACATTTATGGTGTGCTCCACCACTATACTGGGCCCGGATTTCATTTTGAGCAAAGATTCAAGAAGTTCGGAACGTTTTGAAAACCCTTCAAACATCACTTCTATTGTCTCCGGCACCAGGCCGAAAGATTCGGAGTCTGCCGTTTCAATGGCTTCTGAAACGATAAGCTGAAGAGAATTTCTGATCCCTTGAAGATCGGTAGACAATACCTGGGCTTCCAGATTCCGGTTCAAGGAGGCAAAAAGCTCTTTTACGGCAATCCCCTTATCGCTTTTTTTGATAAATAGCTGGGGGTGTTTTTTCTCATTCAAGCGCGGAGAATCCAAAATATCCCCAGCTTTTTTATATAAGGCGAATTCTTCTTTTTTTGCCTGATAGTAAAGTGGGACTTCTTTATATATATGAACCTGGGATTCTCTGGCTACGAAGTAATCTTCCATGGGTGCAACACAATTTCCGTTTAGATCAAAATTGCGATGATTATTATAAAAAGGTTAGGTATTGTCAATGTTTTCCCGCACCACATAACACTTTAAAGCAATATGAACTATCCTTGACAGGATTTCCCCTGAAATGATAAATCAACCCCATATCCAAACTCATAAAAGAGCGTACCCATGACTACTCAGACAACCCGTTCTTCTGAACCCGGGGAAAAAATAACCACCCTGGATATGCAAAAAAACAACCTGATCTCGCAATGGGCATTTGATACCCGGCCCATCCTTGGCAGGTTCCACCTCTGGCTGGAAGATGTCCGTATCGAATGGCTAAAGCCTCAAAACCCACATGAATCAGGTAACGGACATATGAATTCTATTTCCTTTACCGATGACCGAACTGAGAAAATGCTGGCCATGACCTCGGCTGTAACAGCATTGGGAACCCGTTTGTTTGGCCGGTACGGCGAAGGTAAGGACTTACCCAAAAAAGAACT
>JAKSAU010000018.1 GCA_022361535.1 Desulfobacterales bacterium | reverse complement strand
CGCTTCCCTGGTTTCTACTACAGAGGCGACTTCATGGGCCAGAATGACGATGAATGGTTCTGCTTTGTTAACTCTTCTTATGACAAGAAGACCAATGAGTGGACTCTGAAAAAAGAACCGTATCACAAAATCATCGCCGACTAGTGCGGATAGAAGATTTTAACCTACGGGTTGCTTGATATTAACCTCCAGGTGCCGGTCTATCCGGTGCCTGGGGGTTTTTTCAGATTATGCCTTACCCGGTCCACCCCTGTCTCCTTTTTTGTAAGCTTGCAAGACTCAAGATTATAAATTATAAGAGTATTTGCAATTTTACAAATAAGGAGAGAGAGGATGCCGGTCAGCATTTTAGAAACAACCATTTGTTCCAGGTCATTTCTTTAGATGCGGCATTCAAATAATATAAAACAAACCCTAAATGATATAACTCAAATGCACGGAGGGACAGCATGACAACAGAAAATTCAGCCCCGGTAAGTGGAAGCATCATGGTGGTTGGTGGTGGAATCAGCGGCCTTACAACTGCCCTGGAAGCTGCCGAAGTGGGGTATGAGGTCTTCCTGGTAGAAAAGGAAGCATCCCTTGGTGGAAGAGTATCCCAGCTTAAGCACTACTTCCCCAAACTTTGCCCGCCTACTTGCGGCCTTGAAATCAATTACAGACGTTTAAAAGACAATAAAAACATCAAAGTTTTCACCATGTCTGAAGTTCAGAATGTGGACGGCACCCCCGGTGACTACACAGTAACCGTAAAGACCGCCCCAAGATTTGTGAATGAAAACTGCACAGCCTGCGGTGAATGCGCAAAGGTTTGCGATACTGAAATTTCCAACGATTTCAACTTCGGCATGGATAGACGCAAAGCAGCGTACCTGCCTCACAATCTTGCATTCCCCATGCGCTATGTCATGGATCCAGCCATGAGCACAGACGATCGTGACAAGGTAAAAGAAGCCTGTAAATACGATGCAGTTGACTTTGACATGGAAGAAAAAACTTTTGATCTTAAAGTCGGCGCAGTTGTATTCAACACAGGATGGCAGCCCTACGATGCCACCCGCATTGACAACTTAGGATTCGGCCGCTACCAAAACATCGTGACCAACATGATGCTCGAACGTATGGCATCCTCCAACGGCCCCACTGAAGGCAAAATTGTTCGCCCGTCAGATGAAAAAGCCCCTGAAACCATCGCATTTGCACAGTGTGCAGGCTCAAGAGATGAAAATCATTTGCAATATTGTTCTTACATCTGCTGTATGGCATCCCTGAAACATGCTACCTACATTAGAGAGCAGTATCCTGATGCAAAGATCTACATCTACTACATCGATCTGAGAACGCCTGGAAGAAAATACGAAAACTTCTATGCCAAACTCAAAGCAGATGAAAACATCTTCTTTGTCAAAGGTAAAGTTGCAGAAGTGTCTGAAGAATCCGGTTCCGGAAACATCAACCTGGTTGCCGAAGATACCATCTCTGGTGATAAAGTTAAACAGACCGTTGACATGCTGGTACTTGCCACTGGTATGCAACCCAGTTGTGCCACTGATAAACCAGCCGCAGAACTGACCTTCGATGATGAAGGCTTCATTGTTAACGATTTTTCCAAAGGCGGCCTGTTCGCAGCAGGGTGTGCCAACAAACCGGCCGATGTTGTAACCAGCAACCAGAATGCAACCGGCATGGCCCTTAAAGCTATTCAGACCCTCAGGAGGTAAGATAACCATGGATAAAAAATACGGCGTATATATCTGCACAGGCTGTGGCATCGGCGACACCCTTGATATGGAAGATCTGGTAGATGTTCCCGAGGAAGAGGGACTCAATTGTACCACCCATCCCTTCCTGTGCTCCAAAGAAGGTGTTGAACTCATCCAGAAAGACATTGATGACGGCAAGGTAAATGCTATGGTCATCGGTGCCTGCTCAAGACGTGTCAACTTTGATGTATTCAACTTTGACGGCTGCATTATTGAGCGTGCCAACTTGAGAGAAGGCGTAGTTTGGCCACACTCCAGGGAAACATACCCTGCATTAACTGAAGATCAGAAGGATGATGAAGAACACTTTGACCAAATCCAGATGAAAGCGGAAGATTACATCAAAATGGGTATGATCCGCCTGGAAAAAGTCACTCTTCCCGAACCTTTTAAGACAGAATCTTTCTCCAAAAAGATCCTGGTTATGGGTGGCGGTGTAACCGGTATGTCAGCAGCGGTTGATGCTGCTAAAGCTGGTTACGAAGTGACCATCGTTGAAAAAACAGATTCACTTGGCGGCTATGCAGCTAAGCTAAGAAGCCAGATGCCTGTTGAGGCTCCCTTTGAAACTCTTCAGGCACCAGTGGTTGACGCTCTAATCGCTGAAGTTGAAGCCAATACCAACATAGACGTTCGTACCAATTGCGAAGTAGCTCGTATTGCAGGCCAGCCTGGTGAATTTACTGTCACCATTAAAACGCCTGGTGAAAAAATCCCCTTTGACGTTCCCTTCCCGCTTCCCGAAGAAGAACTGGTTGATGAAAACGGCAAAGAACTTGACGCAGATGCAGCTCATGAAAAATACCTGGCGTACAATGAAGGCAAAGAAGACATCCTTCAAATGGACCCCGATGGCGAACTTTACGGTGCTGTTGTTCTTGCAGCCGGCTGGCGGCCTGACGTAATTGAAGGCGAAGCCTATGAACACCTGGCATTGGATAACCCTGATGTGGTTACCAATGACGAGTTCGAAATGATAGCTGCCAAAGGGAAAATTGTTCGCCCGTCCGATGGCAAAGAAGCCAAAAGCGTTGTATTCATCCAGTCTCCTGGAAAAGATGAAGACGACAGCGATTTTGAATATACTGGTTCTGTAACTTCTCAGGTTGCCCTGAAACAGGCACGCTACGTT
>JAKSAU010001040.1 GCA_022361535.1 Desulfobacterales bacterium | reverse complement strand
TCATTGTCGGCTCAGGAGGAGCTGGGCTTTATGCTGCCCTTGAAACCAGCGCAAAGGCAAAAACAGCGGTTTTGTCTAAACTGTATCCGGTGAGAAGCCATACAGGAGCTGCACAAGGCGGTATCAGCGCTGCACTTGGCAATCGTGAGGAGGACAAACCAGAATGGCATGCCTTTGATACAGTAAAGGGAGGCGATTACCTGGTAGATCAAAAAGCTGCCATGATTCTGGCCCAGGATGCTGTCCAGGCGGTATACGACTTGGAAAACAGAGGATTGCCCTTCAGCAGGACAAATGACGGTCGAATCGACCAGAGAAGGTTTGGAGGGCATACACGGAAATTCGGAGAAGGACCGGTTCGCAGGGCCTGTTATGCTGCGGATCGAACCGGTCACATGATCCTGCAAACCCTTTACCAGCAGTGCATCAAAAACAATGTTTCTTTCTATGATGAATTTCAGGTCATTGATGTCATCCTGGATGACGGGGATTGCAAAGGGGTAATTGCGGTTGAATTAGCGACAGGAGAACTCCATACTTTCATCGCAAAGGCAGTGCTCTTTGCAACAGGTGGATTTGGAAGGATTTTTAAGGTAACTTCCAATGCATTTGCTAATACAGGCGACGGTCCGGCCGTACTTGCAAGAAGGGGAATTCCCCTCCAGGATATGGAATTTTTTCAGTTTCACCCCACAGGAATCAAAGGCTTAGGGATTTTAATCACCGAAGCGGTTAGAGGGGAGGGGGGAATTCTGAGAAACCGGGAGGGTGAACCATTCATGAAAACCTATGCACCCACCCTGTTAGATCTTGCTCCAAGGGATATGGTATCAAGAGCTATAATGACGGAAATACAGGCTGGCAGGGGCATGCGTGGTGACGGTAAAATAGATGACTGGGTGCATTTAGATGCCACCCACCTGGGGGCAGACGTCCTGAATGCCAAGTTACCTGATATTACAGATTTCTGTAAAACATATTTAGGTGTAGATCCCTCCCAGGGGGCTATACCGGTGCTGCCTACAGCCCACTATGCCATGGGCGGCATTCCCACAGACCTGGATGGCAGAGTGCTGGCTGATGAGAATGGTACAGTGATCAATGGACTTTATGCTGCAGGGGAATGTGCGTGTGTATCTGTGCACGGTGCCAACCGTCTGGGAACCAATTCTTTGTTAGATCTTGTTGTGTTCGGTCGCAGAGCCGGGATCCACATTGGAGATTATGTTAAAACAGTGGACGTTCCTGCACTGCCTGCTGATGCAACTGACCAAGCAACGCAATGGATCAGCCGATTGACCGATGGTAAAACCGGCCCACATGGCGGTGACATTTCTGAGAAGATGCAGAATGTGATGATGGAAAAGGTGGGAATCTACCGTAGTCAGGCACAAATGGACCAGGCCATTAATACAATTCAAAATCTCAGGGAAATTTATGAAACTGTCAGGGTTCAAGATCGCTCCAAACCTTTTAATACCGATCTTCTTGAAACCATTGAACTCTGTAATCTGTTGGACTTGGCACTGATTACGGCTGTGTCTGCAGCGGCAAGGACTGAAAGTCGGGGCGCTCATTCCAGGGAAGATTTTCCGGAACGGGATGATGACAACTGGCTAAAGCACACACTGGCTTTTCTGGACACCGATAAGGTGAGCCTGGCCTATAAAAAAGTGGATACATCCATCTGGGATCCGAAGCCCAGGACTTATTAAAGGAGGGGACTTGAAGATTATCCTTAAAATTAAAAGATATAATCCGGAAAAAGATGATACTCCCGAATTTCAAGAATATACCGTCGATGCAGAACCTACAGACAGATTGCTGGATGCGCTGATCCATATCAAAAAATTTCAGGACGGTTCTTTGGGGTTCAGGAAAAGTTGTGCACATGGTGTTTGTGGTTCTGATGCCATGCAGATTAACGGAAAAGACGGCTTGGCCTGTAAGACTTTGGTTAGAGATGTGGCTGACCACGACGGGGCTGTGGTTGAGATCGCTCCCCTTCGTAACCTGCCGGCCCAAAGAGATCTCATTGTAGATCAGGGAACATTTTTTGAGAAATTCAAAGAGGTTAAACCTTATTTGATTAACAATGAGCCGATAGATGAAAAAGAGAGGCGTCAATCCCCTGAGCAGCGCCAGGCTTTTGACGATGCAACAAACTGTATTTTATGTGCATCTTGTTATTCTGCCTGCCCGATACCCATAAGCAACAATGACTTTCTCGGTCCGGCCGCTTTAGCTCAAGGGTATCGGTTTATAGCCGATTCAAGGGACAAAGGATTTAAAGAGCGCTTACCTCAATTGGATCATCCGGACGGGGTATGGGCCTGCAAAAACCACTTTGAATGCACAAAGGCTTGCCCCAGACAGATTAAGATCACCAAACGGATTAACCAGACCAAAAGGATGATAAAAGAACACAGGGAGCGAACTGGTGAGCCGGTAAATGACGGCGAAAAGTAGAACATTAGATGTTTATGATGATATCAATTTGATTTGAGATTTACTTTACATTTGGCCCTGGTGAACAGGGACAAGCCATATAAAAAACCGGCCCGTTTATTCTAAGAATCGGCCCCTGAATTTTTTTAAATCCGCCTGATGCCGTCTTCTTAGAATAAACGAGCCTAAGGACTTAAACTGAATTCCCCCATTTGAGGGCGCTACCGATAATTATCTACCTTCATTATAAAGGAATATATTTTTGAGAGGCGCTATCGTGTCAATTGTGAAACTGTATACCTGATTTTTAATACCATAAATAGTGGGTTTTGATTTACTTCATCTTTATCATTGATTCGATTTTTCTTGATACTTCCCGAATTCCAAAAACAAGTGAAAACTAATCATGTTGGGTAAACTTAAAAACGATTTTTCCGGATTTCGGTAGGCGTAGTTTCATGAACTTTGCTTCCTCGGAAGAAGAGGCAGGCAGTTCATCTGTCCCCAAAATAATAATTTTTGAAGTTGTGCCAACCGAAAAAAAAACAGAGTCTCCCAATAATGGTTCCGGGATTTGCTCAACCCACCCCAAGTCTGCAATAGCAATGTTTCCTTCTTTTCTGATTTTTGATCGGGTACTATTCAAAAACTGGGTTAAATACTGCACAAGATCCCGGGCTATAAGGAGATTATTTTCCTTAACCCTATTATCGATCGCTTTAACCCAAGAATCAACCACATCCAGGTTGTTCTGGGGATCTTTATGGAGAATATTAGCCCAATGCAGAGGAAGTATCGTCTGAGTCTCATTAAATTCCGGGTCAGGGGCGACATGGTTCCAGGCTACGGGTGCCTCCCCTCTGTCAATCAAAACCACCCCGCATTCCCATCCGACCTTATCAAATTGAGGGGTGACCCTGCATTTGGTACGTTCGAAGAGCAAGGTGACAAATTGAATTCCAAAAGACCTGACAATGTCCTGAAACCCATTTTTTCCAAAACCAAAACTATGGTAGAGAGCCGGGGGGATAAAAAGCCTTATTTCTGGATCAAAATGATTTTCAACCATGAGCCTGCAAAAATAATCAAGATGCTTTTTCACTTCGTCAACATGGCGCATCCGGCCGGAAGATGTGTGAAATTCACTACGATTCATTCTGCCTTTGATCCAGAATTCATGGCCGACACCATGAAGAGCAGGCTCAATATATTGGGCTGCATTATTAATAATACTAACTGCCTGCTCCTTGTAAGCGTCATTGGTAAAAGGAACCTGCCATTGTTCGCCCATCCACGTGGCTGAAGGAAGCTGTTTCAGCATGTTTGTCCCATCCCATTCACATAAGACGAACCCTGTCGGAATTTTCATGTTCAATGCTTTTCCCAGTTCGCCCAAAGCCCTATAATCCTCAGGGACATGTTCTCTTTCGATGCCGGTGCGAAATGGCTGATGTTCTGCAGATCCATCTCGACCACTCCACCATCCCACATCGTCTATGGTCACAAGGAAGGGAGAAGGGATTTTGATATCGAACATTTTTCCCTCCGGTTACAATGATATATACTTTCTTATTTTCGGGCCTGCTAAATTAGCTGCCCGTACAGGCATCTTTTTCCAAGATTCCACTACAAGTGTCTCCTTTGGGATACCTTTTTTTCCAAATTCCCATGTATACCAATTCAAGGGGATTTCCCGGGGGGACCACTGCTGTTTGAACTTATAAGTAGAAGCGCCTTTTGAGGATCGTCCCATATCAAACACCTCCACACCAAGATTGCAGGCGAACCTGATCATCTGCCAGTATAGAAGCATATTGCTATTCAAGTGTCGGTATTCGCGCAAGGATGATGCCCAGGGATTTGCCAAACTGTTTTTAAACCGGAACACCAAGGATGCCGCAACTGGAGTCTGTCTATGATAAACCACACATATAAATGCATTGGCCGGGAAAAAATCAAAGACAGCCCTGAAAAAAGCCTTTGAATGAACCGGCGACCCCAAGTCGCGCATATTTCCGCTGAATACACGGTAAAAGGAATCCAAATGGCGTTTTTTTCCGATCTCCCAGGTTAGACCGTTTTTTATTCCCTTATTTATCTGATTTCTCAGCTTGGACCGAAATCGGGCCATCATCAATTGCTGACTGGATTCAAGCGGGACTTGCATGCTGACTTTTTCATTGTATGTAACAGGTTGTCTTCCCCCTAATTCCAGATGATCAGAATTGGATCTGGAATCCTGTCTTAGAGACAGGATTCCCGCTTTATTTGAATACAGAAGCGATTCCGCTTTTTTTAAGAGTTGTTTTCCTGCGTCTGGGTCGCCTGATATCCCGGCCTGATCGAAAAAAGGCATAGACACCCAGTTTGGGGTACAAAAAGGGCGTTTAATACAGAAAAGAGGCAAAACAGCACAAATCCTATTTTTCTTTACTGCGGCAAGATAAAGAGATTTATGGCCATAGACGTTCTCGATTAACGTCCTCCATTCGTAAAGGTGGGTGTAGTAGGCATTGGGGTTGCCCGTCACAAAACGGTTCCACTTCCTATCGTGGTTAACTTCAACTATCTGCATAACTGCCTGCCTCTTCTATTATTTTTTTGAGCCAGTCAATTAACCTTTATATCTAAAATGGTATATTAAAGATAACGGAATCCATGCTTACAATCACAGCAATACAAAATGCAGTCGTGAGAGAATACTTGTTTCCCTTGCCGATGTTTTACCTAATTGAAAGCATTTCCAGAAACGGGATGTAATACAGTTATTTAGACCGGATTTCTTTTGCAAATTCCGTTGCTGGAACACCTCACCTATTGAATATATCAATCTTTAGGAGGGTTAGCCATCTATATAATCACTTTGACATTGGTATGGCTTCCTCATAGTGATAGCTCATTTATACAATTTTAATCAAAGGACAAAGAATTGGATCAGATTGCTATTCGGCTGCGTCCTGGTCAAGATCTTAAAAGAGAGATTGATCGGATCATAGAAAAGCAGCGAATCAAAGCAGCGTGCATATTGACCTGTGTTGGAAGTTTAACCCGGGCAGTGCTGCGGTTTGCCAACCAGGAAAATACTGAAGAGCTGAAAGGTCATTTCGAAATCGTTTCCCTGACAGGCATATTGTCGAAAGATGGCTCCCACTGCCATATCGCCATTGCAGACGAAAAGGGCACAACTTTTGGAGCACACCTGATGGATGGCTGTATCATATATACAACTGCTGAAATTGTCATTGGTATCATCCCGGATTGCAGCTTTTTGAGAACGTTCGATCCCCAGACCGGATATCCTGAACTTGATATCGTTTATTCAAAATAGATAAGGAGAATGAAAATGAGTTTGTCTGAAACAATTAAAAAAGATTTTACCACAACCGTCATGGTACTCATGGCTGTTGCCATTGTTATAAATATTGCAGCGGGTCAGTTGGTATCCATGCTTAAACTTCCGATTTTTCTGGATTCTATAGGCACTATACTCGTTGGTATTATGGCTGGCCCATGGGCAGGCGGCCTGACAGGATTGCTGACCAATTTAATCTGGGGAATGATCTCCTCACCAGTAGCGGCGGCTTTTTCACCCGTTGCAATGGCCATCGGTATAACTGCAGGTTTGTGCGCGAAATATGGACTTTTCAGAACCTGGTGGCTGGCAATCATCAGTGGTGTGATTATCACTTTTTTCAATGCTGTTGTTGCGGTGCCAATCAAATTGTATCTGTTTGGCGGAATTACAGGCTCGGGGGCTGATTTTATAACATCCTATATGCTTGCCGTTGGCAAAGGTCTTTTTGGATCTGTGGTTATCAGTGTTTTCACATCCAATTTAATCGATAAAGTTGTTACGGCTGTATTGTCATGGGGTATTGTCAAAGCCTTGCCGGACAGGACAGCAGCCCGATTGCCTCGCGTCAATGCAGTAGCGTTTAAAAATTAATGCCATTTTAAAAGTTCAACATCTGCTCCGATCCTATTGATAAATGATGGACAGGAAAGGAGCAGATCTTTAAATATGCAACCCCGGACATCCCATCCCACATTGTTTATTGAAAAAGAGACATGGCTTCACCGGATTCATCCGTTTAATAAGCTGTGCTATATTCTTTTCATTGGTGTATCTGTTTATGTATTGCCCGGGAAATGGCTGACTGATAGCGTTTTCCTTTTGATCAACCTGGGAATTTTAATTACTGCAGGCATTTTTAAACCTTCCCTGACATTTTTATGGAAAACCATGCTGCCGCTGATACTTTTCATGGTACCAATCCATGGGACCCTTTATCCGGAGAATCACACCGTTTTGATCAGCTTCCCCTGGTTCAACGTATACCAGGAAGGGTTGCTCTTCGCATTTAATACGCTTCTGCAGCTATTGATTATATTGATTGCTTCGCTGATTTTTGTCTTCACAACCCACCCTGCAGATCTGATCAGCACCATATCGCAAACTGCGGGGTCCCCGACTCTCGGTTATCTTATCGGCAGCCCCCTGCTATTGCTTCCGGCTATGCGCGAACGGATTGTGGCCATTCAGTCCGCCCAGCGGTCAAGGGGGCTTGATACACAAGGAAGTTTTCTGAAACGGTGCTATGGTTTGCTCCCACTTCTTATCCCCCTGGTTCTTGGGTCTCTCATCGAGATAGAGCAGCGGTCGGTCGCTCTTGAATTGCGGGGGTTTAAGTCAAAGCAAACTAAAACCTTTGTCCGGACAGTTCCCGATTCAATGGTCCAAAAACGAGTGAGACAGCTGATGCTAGCCCTTACAATCTGCATTATCGGCTATCGTGTTGTGGGGTAATCATGTTCCAAATTGAAATCCATAAATTGACCTATCATTATCCCGGTACGGATAACGCCTCGCTGAAAGATGTGTCACTTAAAATTCCAAAAGGAGAATTCCTTGGGATCATAGGTGCAAATAACTCAGGCAAGTCAACCTTTTGCTGTGCACTATCCGGTATTGTTCCCCATTTGTATCATGGCCGAACACAAGGCTCTATCAAAGTTGACGGAACCGACATCTCAACCATGGGGATAGGCCAGATCGCCCGGAATGTAGGGATGGTCATGCAGAACCCTAAGAATCAATTGTCGGGTTTCCATTATACTGTATTTGAAGAAATAGCGTTTAGTCTTGAAAATCAAGGAATGAAAAGGGATGAAATTATAGAACAAGTTAAACGAGTCCTGCTGATGACTGGGCTCCAAAACTTAGCAGAGCGATCCCCTTATCAACTATCAGGCGGCCAGCAGCAGCGATTGGTTTTCGCAGCAGCCATCGCTTCGGAACCGTCCATCTTAGTATTGGATGAACCAACCACCTTTCTTGATCCAATGGGGGCAAAAGAAGTGTTTAAACTCTTACACAGACTCAACAAACAGGGTGTAACCATCGTCATTGCAGAGCAAAGATTGGAACTGATAGCAGAATATGCCGATCGGGTAATTGCCTTGGATAATGGAAAAGTGGTTTTGGACGGCACTCCTCAAGAGACATTAACTTCACCAGCCTTGGAAATGATTGGCCTGGATTGGACACGCTATACACAGGTGGCTCTTTTGGCTGAAGAAAAAGGGCTTTGGCAAGATGGGCAACCATTATCCGTATCTTTTTTTGACACGGTTCAGGGGATGGGAGAAAAATGAACAAAAAAGAGTTTCAAGTAAGTGCCGAGAGCCTAACCTTTAAATATTCAGAACATATAACCGCAATAAATAATATATCTTTCAATTTGAGTGTCGGAGAGCGTGTTGCTCTGGTCGGCCATAATGGTTCAGGAAAAAGTACCCTTGCCAAGCATTTTAATGGCCTCTTGCTTCCTTCCACCGGTAAAATATGGATACAAGGGATTGATTCATCTACTCAAAGCGTTTCCCAATTGGCGAGAAAAGTAGCATTATTATTTCAAAATCCGGATGATCAGATTTGCAAGCAAATTGTCAGGGACGAAGTTGCATTCGGTCCACATAATTTAGGACACTCCCCCCAAAGAGTGGATCTGTTAGTAAACAAGGCGTTATCAGATTTTGATTTGTTACCCTTCCAAAAAATGAATCCTCATGATTTGGGCTTTAGTGAACGAAAAAGAATTGCTCTAGCATCTATTGTAGCAATGGATACTCCCATTATCGTTTTTGATGAACCGACTGCAGGATTTGATTCTTATGAAATCAAACTGTTTATCAGTGCTTTGGAAAGATTGAAAGACGAAGAAAAGACAGTTCTGATCATTACCCATGACATGGATTTTGTTGCAGAAAACATTACACGCATCATTTGTCTTCAAGAAGGAGAAAAGGGTTTTGACGGCTACACCCGGGACTTCTTTTCCGACAATGAAATTCTTTCACACTGTAGATTACTACCTCCACAAGTGGTTCAGTTAAGTACCCACTTTCAGCAAAAAAGGCTTGCTATGACACCAGAAGATTTTATTGTGGGGTTTTGATTTTTTAGATCCGTTTTAAATATAGGTTATTTATTCAATTAATATACCTACATATATTTTAAAATCTTTAAGGCGTCTGTTTTGTATTCACGAAAATTATGAGAAAAAGAAAACCCCGCAATTTTTCCATAAGTGCTCATAATCTATATTCTAAGATCTGTTTCTAAATAATTCATTGCACCACTTCCATGCTGGTGCACTTGTATATAAGAACCGTCAACTGAGATTTTTTCCGGGTCCGAATCTTCGGATAATTTTTCAAAGGATTCAGTTTAAGTCCTTAGGCTCGTTTATTCTAAGAAGACGGCGTCAGGCGGATTTTTTACAAAAAGTCCGGCAGCCGTTTCTTAGAATAAACGGGCCGGTTTTTGTATATTGCTTACCCCTGTTCACCATCCGTTTTCAAATACAGGCTCCAAGTTATTTGAAAATTCCATTACATTAACTTTATGTTTAAAGAGAATATCATTGGCCGCATCTTTGGGTATTTGAATAACCGAGGAAATTGT
>JAKSAU010000185.1 GCA_022361535.1 Desulfobacterales bacterium | reverse complement strand
TAGAGCATCGGATTCCTAATTCAGCTTTTTGAATTAATTGGTTTTATTTTTTCCAAAGGATTAAATATCAATCACTTATGAAGATATCTTTTAGTTTCGTTTGGAACTATTTAGGTAAAATTTGACCTTGACGGGCACATTCTGGGCACATCAGTGGGCTTTTGATTTTTGAAAAATATAGTATAGAAACCGGAAAAAACCTGCCTCGTCTGTCTGCGTCAAACTAACCGAATCAGTACTCTCTTGCCAAGAGTTGCAGCGGCCCGTTTCAGGGTTTTGATTGTTAACGATTCATTGTCAGGATCAAGCAGTCGATTTACAGACGATCGACTGGTTTCCATTTGTTTCGCCAGCTTCGCTTGTGAGATCTTACGCTTTTTCATTTCTTCCCGCAGTTGATACGCAACAACCCGTTTAGTTGCAACAGCCTCAGCGTGTTCAAGGATGTCGTTTTCTTTCAGAAAGTCATCAAAGCTGGATCCGATGTTTTTGTGTTTCATTTTTTCCCTCCTTGGTTCTGGGAAAACTTTTTAAGTCTACGCCTAGCTGTGGCCAAATCTTTTTGTGGGGTTTTTTGATCTTTTTTTACAATTCCATGCAACAAGACCATATCGCTTTTGTAGATTGTGAAAAAACCCTAGCTATTGTTTTGTTATCAAGGTCTGATCGAACCTCATACAACCCGCTGCCGAGCGGTTTCGAAACCGGCATCCCAATTGGCCAGCCAAATTCAACGGTTTTAATGTCCTCACCAATTATTTTTTTGGCCTCAGGTGGTAGGCCTAGCAACCCGTCCCTTACAGGCATGTTGCCCCGGTCGCTCTGGAAAAAAACTACGGAGATTTTTTTCCGCGATTTTTTAATATCGAAAACGTACCTATTTTGGTACACTTTGTCAAGTTGAATATCGGCTTTTTTGAATTGGGCTTTAATTTTGAGGCCCTAAAAATAGCATGTAAAGTTGACGTAATCAGCATGATATCGGAGTCTAATGAGTTTATTGTTTTTAATATCTGATGGTTGCATAATCCATCTTATCAGACGTTACGGATAGAATCTATAGCCTAACTTTTTCTATTTTTTCGCGCTTATCATTCTGCGTGCCGTTGTTATCTCGATGGGTTTTCGGTGAGCGGGCAGACGTTTAACGCG
>JAKSAU010001271.1 GCA_022361535.1 Desulfobacterales bacterium | reverse complement strand
GCTTGTTATTAAAAATGAAGATTATGCCCAGGACAAGTCCCAAGATCTGATTCGACACCTTGGTGACCGTTGTGTAGTAATTGATACCCAGGCAAATGAAAAAACACCAATCCCAAGAGATCTGCTCTGCATTGTTGTTCTTGGGGGAGACGGTACGTTTTTAAGTGTGGCACGATATATTGAAAACTCGGGTATCCCGCTCATGGGGGTTAAATTCGGTGAGGTGGGATTTCTTGCAGAAACTACAGAAGAGAATCTCTATGAGGCAATTGAGGCCTTGCTCAAAGGAGAGTATATCATCAAAGAGCGACGGCGGCTGGATATAAAGGTGGTCCGGGATAATGAACTTATCATCGATGTAGATGTACTAAACGATGCGGTTATTAATAAATCAGCCCTGTCCCGACTGGCTTCATGTGCGGTCTATCTGGATGATATCTATTTGACTACCTATCGGGCAGACGGCCTGATCGTAGCGACCCCCACAGGTTCAACCGCTTATTCACTTGCTGCCGGCGGCCCTGTGGTACACCCGGCAGTCCCTTCTATTATACTTACCCCCATCTGCCCGTTTACCCTGACCAACCGCCCCTTGCTTATCCCGGACCATACACATGTGGAAATCCGCTTGGAAGGCAGCCCAGAGGATATGATCCTGACCCTGGACGGACAGGAGGGATTTGAAATGGATCCAGGGGATAAAATCTTTGTTAAGAAAAGCCGGAACAATATCAAAATGATTTCTTTTGAAGATCATTCCTATTTCAAGGTGTTGAAAACGCGCCTGCACTGGAGTGGGGGCCGAAGCTGATGTTGTGTTTAACTCCAAAATGATAGTTTTTACCTATCATAAAACACCCATACGACTAATATTGTAAAAACTGACCTTTGAATTAATTTAGTTTCATGATCTCGCTATTTATTTAAGCGGCTTGCAAACTTACAATCAATGGGAGGTATATTATGATATCAACAATTTTAGCAGTATTATTTATTTCCTATCATTTAAATAGATGCTACGGCTCCATTAAAGGTGCTTGTGAGCTTTGACACGTTGACTGTAACCATGAAGCAAAAGCCCCCTTATCATTTAAGGGGGCTTCTTAACTCCCTATTCTCGATATGGTGGCTGAGTCTAAATCATATCAGGCAAAACTGAAAACACTTTAAAAATTATAATTATGAATAGAGAGGTGAATTATGACTAAACTTGTATGCGAATGTCCCTTGACACGGGGTGAAAGAATTCTTGTTGCCGTTGATGGTTCTGAATTTAGTAATAACGCTGTTGAACAGGCTATCAGTCTAGGTTCTATTTGTAATAGCGAAATTTTTATTATAAGTGTCGTTGACCTCTTCCCTGAGCAGATGGAAGTTGCACCTTCGCTTGTTGAAAAAATGTCTGAAGATGCTAGAGCATATATTGAGAAAGCAAAGAAAAAAGTTGATGAGGCAAAATTACCCTGCGAAACAATTGTTCGTATGGGTGGTGCCCCTTACGAATTTATTGTCCAGGAAGCCAAAGAAAAAAACATCGATTTAATTGTTATGGGAACACATGGCCGAAGGGGGCTTGAGCGTATTATCATGGGAAGCACCGCACAAAATGTTATTGGACATGCTCCCTGCCCGGTTATAGTTGTTCCCAAAGCATCATAGGGTAATATACACCTTTATAGAAACGTCCAGACTGCATATATGTGAGTCTATATCTATATACTTAGGTCGGATCGAACAACATCCCATATAGCTAATATTAAACATCCAGATGCTCGATATCATCAGTTATATCGAGCATCTGGATTTAATTTTTGCATGACAGAAGTAAACACTTACTTCCCATTGATGAACAGTAGTACTATCTTTTAACTTACCTTTTGTTCGTCTGTATCCACCAATGCAACAAGTTCCCTTGCCAATCGTCGAAGTGTCTCGGCATTATTGTCAACCTGGCCTGCCCCGGATTCAACTTGTTTAGCCTGACCTTCCAGTTCTACAATCTCTTTTGCAACCTGATCCAAAGCCTCATCATTTTCCCCGGTCTTCTTTTCAGCCTGTGACACGCCTTCAGATGCCTGCAAAATATTTTTAGATACTTCTGTGGTTGCCGTGGACTGCTCTTCTACGGCCGTGGCAATATTTTCGACATTTGAATCCGCATCCTGGACAATGGTTGAAATATGCTCCATTTCATTGGCAGTTCTCTGGGTTGCATCCTGGATTTCTTGTACCTGGCGGCTGATCTCACCAGCAGATCCGGATGTCTGAACCGCAAGCTCCTTGATTTCTGTAGCCACTACGGCAAACCCTCTGCCTGCTTCACCTGCCCTTGCTGCCTCAATAGTAGCATTGAGGGCCAGCAGATTAATCTGTTCGGAGATTTCCCCAATGGCTTCCGTGATCTTGTTGATGGCTGTTGCTGCCTCGGCTAATCCGGCCATCTGGGTCATGGCTGACTCTGTCTGGGAAACAGCCCGGGCTGTTACTTCTCGTGTTTTTTCTGCACTCTGGGAGATATCAGCTATGGTCGCTGTCATCTCTTCACTGGCTGAAGCAATATTTGAAAAATTACTCATGGTTTGTGACATTAAAGCGACCATTTCATGGGAATTGGTATTCACCTTCCCGGCAATCTGTGACACCTGTGAGAGGCCTGAAGACATCTGGGCTGCATTCCGGGTCATTTCTCCTGACGAAGTTGTCAGATTCTTTGAGGTCTGGTTCAATTCAGCTGCATTGGTGTTTGCTCCCTCAAAAACACGCTCCATAGTTTGGGTGTGCTTGGATATTTTTTCACTGGCTGCAATGGAATCCCAGTACCACACATAGTTATCCTTTGCCATCCGAATAAACATAAGCATGGAAAAGGCGCAAAGTATCCCCATACCATATCCTAAAGAGGTTCCATGATAGAATCCCCAAATGGTTAAAGGCAGCATGATAGATAAAGTAAAATTTCGGGACAAAACCAAATGAGGCCCTAAAGAAGAAGTGGCACCTGCAGCAAGGCCGCAGCAGATCACAAGCGTAAAAAACAAAGGCCATTCTAGAGGATAATAAATCGCCATAACAAGAGCGACACCGCCCCACAAAAGACCGGACAACCCATTCAACACCTTGAAGATAGTGGTCCAGCGTTCAGGAGCCTGATCATATATGACAGGCAATTTTGCCGCCAATACCATTCTTAAGGCAGAGTTAACAAAAATGAAAATACCGAATCCGGCCAGAACCATTGGGTGATCGGATTTCATGGGTGTAATCAGCACAATAAACACGTAAAGGACAAAATGCGCGACCACCGAAGTTAATGACCGCTTTGCTAAGTCCAAAAGCTGTTCTTTTTGAAAACGTGAAACCAGTACCGGATCCACTTTTTTTCCCATAATCGACCCCCTTTTGATAAAAAAAACATAGCCTCGTTAAAAAAACAGTGTTCGCTAATTTTCACAGAAAATAAAAACAAGTCAAGGAAAAATTAGAATAGAGTGAGGAAAAAAATCAGGACGCCAGCCAAATGCATTGACTGACGCCCCTCAGAGACTGGAATGAAATAAGTTTTGAGGATTATTAATAATTCTTATCTGCGTATTCCACCCATCCACCGGTTTTAACCAGGGTTTTATCAAACTCGGATATGGTGAATGCGAGCGTCAACTCTTTACCGCCGGCACTGGCAGTGATGGTACCGGTTTCTACATCAATGCTAAGCGTGGCCCCTTTACCTTCTCCGCAAAGATCGAACAATGCCTGGATATCCGATTCAGGCAGTTCAATGGCCATCATGCCGCAATTAAACATATTCTGGCGAAAAATACGGGCGAAACTTGGGGCAATGACAACATTGATGCCGTTCACTTCAAGGGCCCAGGGTGCATGTTCCCTGGAAGAACCGCACCCGAAATTCTCACGGCCCACAACCACTGCTACATCTTCAAGATCTTTTTTGGGGTCAAAGCCGTCCATTTTCAGGTCTTCAAGCAAATGGGGCTTCATGGCGGTCTTTTCTATTTCTGTCAGGTATTTGGCCGGAATGATCTCGTCTGTATTGATGTCTGCCCGGTCCAGGCAAAGAATGTTTCCTTCAAATGTTTTCATGATCCCTCCGGTTGATTAGTTTTTGAACAGGTCAGAGTTAGCGATTTCGCCCTTGATGGCAGTGGCAGCTGCCGTGGCAGGACTCATCAGATGGACCATACCGCCCTTACCCATACGCCCGTTAAAATTCCTGTTGGTTGTGGCTGCAGCCACTTCGCCTTCAGCCAGGACACCGTTGCTCATACCAAGACATGCCCCACAGGTTGGGTTTGTTACACAGAATCCTGCATCCATAAACGTCTTGACCAGCCCCTCTTCCAGGGCAGCTGAAAAGATGTCCGGGGTAGCCGGAGACACGATCCCCCTGACATTATCAGAAATCCTCTGATCTTTGAGTACCTTTGCTGCCTCTCTCAAATCTTCAAGACGACCATTGGTACAAGAGCCGATATAAACCTGGTCAACAGCTGTTCCACCCATTTCAGACACAGGTTTCACATTGTCAGGCTTGTAGCCAAAGGTAGTCAAGGGTTCAAGGTCACTGACATCAATTGTTTTTATTTTGGCATATACTGCATCGTCATCAGAACAGAATTTAGAATATTCTTTTAATGCGGCGTCCTTTGAATCAAACTCATCTTTGATAAAAGGCCACAGATACTCAACCGTGGTCATGTCCGGCAGACAGATCCCGGAGGTTGCACCGGCTTCAACTGCCATATTTGAAAGGGTCATGCGCTGATCCATGTTCATGGCATCTACCACAGGACCTGAAAACTCAATAACCATATTGGTGGCGCCATTTACAGAAATTTGGCGGATCACTTCCAGGATTATATCTTTGGCATAAACACCTGGCGTCAGTGTACCGGTTATTTCAATCTTAAATGTCTCAGGTCGTTTAAATGTACACACCCCTTTTAATATACCGACTTCCAGATCTGTGGTACCAACGCCTGCGGCAAATGCACCAAATGCACCATGGGTGCAAGTATGGGAATCGCCCATAATAATGGTGAACCCGGGGCGGACAAATCCTTTTTCAGGAAAAATGGCATGGCACACACCATTGTTTCCAATATCAAAAAAATCTTTAATTTTATGGCGTCTGGCCCATTCCCGCAGGATTTTCCCCTGCATGGCAGTTTTTGAATCCTTGGCTGGTGTTACATGGTCAATGACCGCCTTGATCTTGTCCGGATCAAACACCCTGTCTTTACCCCTGGCTACCAGATCTTGAATGGCTGTGGGTGTTGTAATTTCATGGCAAAAGACCCGGTCAAGTTTAAGAACGCTGACATCCCCAAAGGGTTCGTCCACCAAGTGGGTGTCAAATATTTTTTCTGCAATTGTTTTTCCCATGGATCAATCCTTATGTTTACGCGGTTTTTTCTCCAAAATAATCTTCCCCGTCAGCCGGGGTAACAATCCAATAGGCCTGAAAAAGCTCTTCTCCATTATTTTTAATGATGTGGGGGATCTGAGAGAAAAACGAAAGGGTATCCCCTGCACAAATCTCATACACTTCGTCCCCGTAGATCAGCTGTGCGCTACCGGAAATGACGATACCTAATTCCCTGCCAAGGTGTCCATCATCTGCATCTCCCCGTTTTTGACCCGGAGCCAGCTCTAAAAAAAAGGCATTAAACGAATGACTGCCTTTGGCTTGGCTTTCGCCACAAAGGGTCTCATATTTAAAGCCTTTTCGCTGGTAGATCTTTCGCTGGTCTTTCTTAACGATTTCCACCCGGGTCATGGTTTCGTAATCTTTAAAAAACTTATTGGGCGGCACCCCATAGACTTCGAGCAATTGCAACAGTGTATCCAAAGACGGAGATATCCTGTTTCTCTCTATCTGGGAAAGCAGGCTTGAACTGACACCTGCTTTTAAGGCAACATCTTTAATAGTCAAGTTCCGGGAATTACGTATAGCCCTTAGTAAAGGCCCGAGTTTGGTTTTCATAAGCCCATCAATTTAGTATAGTTAATTTTGATTTAATAATACTAAATCTTAAATACTTGTCAACCCCTTTTACATGGAAGCAAACTCAGGTATTCATTTTTAACTACTTAAGATCAGGATATTTTTTGATATTCCAAAAGTCCCTGGCGTTGATACTCTATAAGCATTGTTTCCACAGCCACAAGATCCTGGAATTCGACTGCCAGTTCATGGCTGACCTGCTCACTGTAGTCGGTATGGGCTATTGTTACGCGGAACGGACCAAGTCTATTTAAAAAGGTATCATTCATTGCATAGGCCAGGCTGACTTTAAAAGAATCTGTTCTGACAAGTTTTACCAGCGGGGTTTTAGCAATCGCTTCTTCAACAGCCGAAGAATAGGCCTCGATCAACCCCCGCACACCCAGTTTAACACCGCCGTAATTCCGGGTAACGACAGCAGCAACAAATGTCATATCATGAGAAGTTAGAGTATTGAGTATTGGTTTGCCCGCTGTTCCTGCAGGCTCCCCTGCATCAGAGCAATGGCTGATTTCACCTTTATCACCAATAACATAGGCCCAGCAGTTATGGGTGGCGGTTTTATTTTCTTTAGAGATCCTTGAGATAAATTGTTTGGCCCCTTCCATAGAGTCTACAAAACCTAACGTACATATAAATAGGGAACGTTTTATTTTAATTTGGGCCTGGCGAACAGGATCTGATGAGGATCGGCCCACCGAATAAAAATAGGAATCATGTGCATTGTCCTGGTTCATGGATCAGGATATAGTATAAATATGGTGGAATTAAAAGCCTGGGAACAGTTGGTCGGTCTTAAAAATTTAAAGGCCAGTACATTCCATGTTTATTCCGGACCTGCTGTTATAGGGCTATTGACAAGCCTATCAAATAAATTTAACCTGAATACCGTTTAGCACAACCATTTTTGACAGGAATAAATATATAATGAAAAACCCGATGGACCCTGAGCGGATATTTGCAGCCCTGAGAAAGAAAATCATTCACCTGGAACTTGCACCGGAAAGTGTATTAAACTTAAGCGACCTTGCCAAAGAGTTTGGCGTCAGCCGTACCCCCATCAAAGAGGTACTGATTTCCCTGCAGGCAGAAGAGTGGATCATGCGCCAGGGATCGCATTTTATAGTAACCCCGTTGAGCCTTGAACGGATCAGGGAGATCACTGAAATTCGTATGGTCATGGAAGTTCAGGCCAATATTTGGGCCATGGAACGGATTACTCCCCAGGATGAAAAGCAGATTGCTGATCTAAAAGAGCAGATCCTCAACTTTGATGAGAATGCGTCCAATCAGGAAGTTGTTGATTTTGATTTCAATATCCACCACTTTATTTTCTCCCTTACAAAAAACAGCCATTTGGCAAAAATTCTGGAACGGATTTTAAGCCATTACCTGCGTTTCTGGTTGGCGATCCCCCGCCAGATTGACCAAAAAGAGTTTTTCACTGAGACCTTGGAGCTCTTAGATGCTCTCGTGAAAAAAGACCAAGAGATCATCACTGAATGCACGACTCGTCATATTCGTAACTCCGTTGCCCAGATCATGGGGACGCGATAGTCCTTTATAGAATATTTCCTCTCCTGAAGGGATCAAATTATTATCAGCAGATCTATCATATGCGGATAAGAACTATCCTCTTGACTTCAATTCAAAATGAATTTACTGTGTATTCATTTTGAATTGAAGATGAATTTTTTAGCATTTGGTGGAGGCAACCATGGAAAACCTAATCTATCTGGATAACGGGGCAACATCTTTTCCCAAGCCTGAAGCAGTTTACAGGTTTATGGATGATTTTTACCGGAACAACGGGGTAAGCCCGGGACGCTCAGGATATGATCTTTCCATTGAAACCGGCAATATTGTTGAGAATACAAGAAAAACAATGACCCGGTATTTTAATGGCCAGGATTCCAACCGTCTTATTTTTTCAGCCAACTCCACCGATGCCCTGAACCTGGCCATTTTCGGTATGGTCAAACCCGGAGACCATGTCATTACAACGGCCTTGGAGCACAATGCCGTACTCCGTCCCCTGCACCACCTGAGCGTTTACCAAGACGTTGAAGTTGACCATGTACCCTTTGATGAAAAAGGGTTTGTGAATCCTGAGGATTTTGAGCCGCTGTTTAAACCCAATACCCGTCTGGTGGTGGTCAACCATGCATCCAATGTCATTGGTACAGTGCAACCGGTGAAAGAGATCGGTCGAATCTGCAGGGAAAAAGGAGTTACTTTTCTGGTAGATGCATCACAGACTGCAGGAAAACTTCCCATTGACATAAAAGACATGAATATTGATGTGATTGCCTTTACCGGACATAAATCTTTGCTCGGGCCCACAGGAATAGGTGGAATGTATGTGGGTGACGGAATTACTATTTCCCATACCCGGGCCGGAGGAACAGGCGTTAAATCAGCAGTTCGCCATCATCTTGAAGAATATCCGTTCCGCCTTGAATACGGCACGCTGAATGTGCTTGGAATTGCAGGACTCTATGCCGGGATTAAGTGGGTTCTCGATAAGGGGATGGATACCATACACCATCATGAAATGGATCTGACAAAACAGCTCAGGGACGGCCTTGCTGAAATCCAGGATGTTGATCTTTATTGTGCAGATGACCTGACAGATCATATTGGGGTAATCAGCTTTAACATTCGCAACCAAGAAGCTGTTAATGTGGGCACCCTTTTGGACGGCGATTATAATATTGCCTGTCGTACAGGGCTCCAATGCGCCCCAATGGTCCATGAGCAATTAAAAACAGATAAGCTCAAAGGTACTGTCCGCATGGGCTTTGGGCCGTTTAATACCAAAGAGCATGTGGACCATGCCCTGAAGGCCATTGAGGAGATTGCCACTTTTTTAAACCGCTAACCTGTTTAAAATACATCAGCCCTCCCGCGATAAGCCAGGGCTGATGTATCTTTCACCCTGTACCGGCTTTCAATATAAGAAGAAAACTGATAAACATTCCTTTTGAAGTTTAATCATATAAAGGAGCCGGACATGCTGTCGTTTCGCCAGAGGATTATTGAAAGTGCTGAATACATTAAATCACGTATCAACACCCTTCCTGAGATAGGCCTAATAACAGGAACAGGGCTTTCCGACAGCCTTACCGATCTTGAGATCAGCCAAACCTTTGACTACAGCAACCTGCCACATTTTCCACAAACGACTGTAGCCAGCCACAAAGGATGCCTGGCCTTTGGTACCTTGAATGGTAAAAACCTCCTTATTTTCCAAGGCCGGTTCCATCTTTACGAAGGATACAGCCCCCAGGATGTTACCTTTCCGGTCCGTTTGCTCCAGGCACTGGAGGTGCCGGTGTTGATTCTTTCCAATGCTGCCGGAGGCCTCAACCTGAACTTTACAGCCGGAGATATCATGCTCATTGATGATCATATCAATCTTACAGGAAAAAATCCTCTTGTTGGTCCGGAGGACGAATCCTGGGGCTTACGGTTCCCCGACATGACCCGGGTATACGACAATCGGCTCAGGGAACTTTCAATGGCTGCAGCCCAAGATGAAGGATTGGTTTTACGCCGCGGTGTATACGCAGGATTGTTGGGACCAAGCCTTGAAACCCCTTCTGAAACAAGATTTTTAAAAACCATAGGGGCGGATGCTGTTGGTTTTTCTACAATTATGGAAGCCATTGCCGGTGTTCAAGCCGGTATGAAGATCTTGGGACTGTCCTTGATTTCAAATATCAACGACCCTGACGCGCCACAGGAGACAACCCTCGAAGGGGTTGTGGAAATCGCTGCAAAGGCATCTAAAAAAATGAATCAGCTCATTTCTCGTCTTGCCGGACAAATTGATTGATTATTAAAAAGACTCCTGGTTAGGCGCTGCTTACAACACCTGGCGGATAAGCATGGAGAGCTGATCAATTTCTATGGGCTTGCTTAAAATACCTGCCACACAGGCAGGGGCAGACTTTTCTGCTTCCATATACTGCCCCAGGCCCGTGCAGAGCAACACAGGCTGACCGGCGTTTATGGCGCAGATCTTACCGGCCAGCTCAATACCATCCATATCCGGCATGGTATAATCGGTAATCACAAGATCATACTCTTTAGGAGATTTTTGATAGGCATCAAAGGCTTCTATGCTGCTTGAAAAACAGGCCACCCGGTATCCGAGACGTTCCAGGATCTGGGTATGGAGAAAGGCAACCTTGGTATCGTCATCAACGAGAAGGACCGATTCATTGCCTTTAGTCACAGTTGATTCTTTGGGCTCATTATAGACAGCTTGAGCAGGCTTGCTGCATACCGGAAAATAGACCTTGAAACTGGTTCCTAAATCCGGTTCGCTTTCTACAAGGATGTCCCCCCCATGCCCTTTGACGATACCGTGAACGACGGAAAGGCCTATTCCCGTACCTTTACCGTCCTCCTTGGTGGTATAGTAAGGTTCAAAAATTTTAGGCAGCACCTCCGGGGCAATACCTGTGCCTGTATCGGATATTTTCAGGCAAACATACCATCCAGAATCTACACCAGGGGTATTTGAATCATCTATCTCAACCAGTTGCCTTTCCAGTTTTACCTCAAGCTCCCCACCAGTCTCCATGGCATGGTAGGCATTTGTAATGAGGTTCATGATCACCTGATGAAGTTGAATAGGGTCTGCCATAATATACCCGCAGTCCTTATTGATACGGGTTTCAATCTTAATGGATGCAGGTAAAAAAGACCGGACAAGAACCATGGATTCTTCAACGGCATCTGCAGCTTTCAGCAGCATAAACTGGTGCTCTTTCTGACGGCTGAATGTCAGAATCTGGTTGACAAGGTCCTTGGCATGCCGTGAACACTCTAAGATAACCTTTATTCTTTCTATTTCCTTTTCATCTCGCTCACCTTCCATGAGCATCATCTGGGCATATCCGGAAACCGGGGAGAGGACATTATTAAAATCATGGGCAATCCCCCTGGCAAGGGTACCGATGGCTTCCATTTTCTGGGCATGGAACAATTGTTTTTCAAGGGCCTTGCGTTTTGAAATATCCATTGCCATCGCGCGCATTTCATGGATATTCCCCTCTTTATCCCTTACTGCATCAATAGAAAGGCTGACCCATATCAAGGTACCTTTTTTCTGGACCAGATGGAGCTCAAGATCTTTGACAGGGCACCCGGTTTTAAGTGTCTCCCAGATATTTCTAAAACTCTGCTCAGTCTCCACTTGATCCTTAAACAGGTGAAGTGCTGATCTGCCGATCAACTGATTTCGATCATAGCCGGAAAGATACTCGGCCTGACAATTGCACTGGTAGATCGTGCCATAGGCATCCAAAGAAAAATACGCAATAGGGGCTTTCTCGTAGAGAGCCCTGAATTTTTTCTCATTTTCAGAAAGGTCTGCATAGGCCTTGCGAAGATGTTCCTCCTTTCTCCACAATAGTTCTGCCCCCTGCCCCTTTATTCTCCCCAAATAAGCCAAAGAAGACGTTTCTACCAGGCGAATGAGAATGTCCAGGCGCTCACGCAGGTCCGTTTCCCTGACAAAGCGCTCATTTTTCAGCTCCAATAGTTCCTTATCAGCCGTATTGATGACCATGATGCCGTAATCCGGCAGAATAATATAAATAGAATTTTTGGATCTAAAATGCCGGACAATACGTGTGTCTACCCTGATATGGTTTTTAGGTTTGGATATCCGGGACCCGTTATAAATATAAAACGGTATATTGCAATATTTATCCGTATTTTTAGATGCTGCAAGAAACTTGTCCGTATCAGGACAAATCACGACATTTATACCTTTTTTATAATAATTTGCACAATTTCTGAGTACATAGGCAATAATCCCGTCATTTTCCTCCTGGCGGCCATCCGGGCCAGTTTTATAAAAATAGACAGGGCTTAGGTTTCTCATGGTAACAATCTGGGTACCGAAAAGTTTTAGAATACTGCCCTTCAGGCCGCTGCCGTCAAATAGATCCATCACGCCCCTGTCCCATGATGAAGACGGTAAAAAGCGGGTCTGGGTTTCATTGGTACCATACAATGTTCCCGAATGCTTGGCGCCCAAAAGGTCAAGAGATATAGCAAGTAATTGCTTTAAGGGGTTTTTACCCTTAAAAAAATCCTTCTCAATGGTCTTAAAACTGTATGATTTCATGACATCAGACCCTTATACGGAAAAATGGTCCCTTGGAAAATAGTTATGCGCCATAGAATCATAGTCCTTTGGCTGGGTCAAGTCCAAAACCCTTATCTGTCCTGGAAAAGGCCATTCTTATCCCAATTAGCACCTTGAAAAACGCGAGTAGATGATTTATCAATAACAGATAACCGGTAAAAATATAGGCATGACAAAATAAAGGACACTCAATGAGAATTGTAACCCGGCCGGATTTCGACGGCATTGTATGCGCTGTACTTCTCCTTGAAGTTATGGAAAGTACAACGGAGATCTTTTGGGTGGAACCCAATGAGATTCAATCAGGTATGGCCGACATCCGCAAAGGAGACATCATTGCCAACCTGCCCTGGCACCCGGACGCGCATCTTTGGTTCGACCATCATGTCTCAAACAGGCCGGATCATGATGTTCCTGGTGCATTTGCCATAGCGCCTTCAGCGGCTGGTGTGATCTATGAGTATTATATCTCAAGGAATCAAATTGACCGCAGGTTTGACGAACTGGTCAAAGAAACAGATATGATCGATTCAGCAGACCTGACAAAGGACCAGGTCCGGGCACCGGAAGATTATCCTTATATTATTCTATCCATGACCATCCAAAACAAAGCATTTGAGGATATACCCTACTGGAACCGCCTGGTAGATATGCTCAGAAAAGATGATATCAATTGCATTCTAAAGGACCCGGAGGTGGATCAAAGGTGCCGTAGTGTCATCCGGGAAAATCTTGAATTCAGCCGTTACTTAAAAGACCACACCAAGGTAATGGAACAGATTTCTGTCACAGATTTCAGGTCCCTG
>JAKSAU010001280.1 GCA_022361535.1 Desulfobacterales bacterium | reverse complement strand
TCATGGACTGGGTAGGCTGAATAAAGCTTCTGCCCACATAATGGTTCCGGATCATGCCCATTTCAAAAGGGATGCCTGATTCCGCGGCATATCCAATGGCCGCGTAATTACCTGAGTCAGGAAACGGCATAACCAGGTCGGCATCCACATGGGATTCCTGGGCAAGTCTCCGGCCGTGGGCTTTTCGCATCTCATAAACGTTTTTACCGTCAATAGTGGAATCGGGCCGGGCAAAATAGATGTACTCAAAAATGCACAAGGATTTTTTTGCCGCGGCGTTGGGATGCCGCAGACTTTTGATCCCGTCCTCATTTATGATGACGATTTCCCCTGGCTCCAGCTCCCGGATGAATTCGGCCTGAATCAGGTCAAAGGCGCAGGTTTCCGAGGCCAATACATAATGGCCGTTGAGCTTACCTAAGGCAAGCGGCCTGAACCCATTGGGGTCTTTCATTCCAATGATCTCTCCCTTACAAGTGAGCAGGACCATGGAATATGCCCCTTCTATCTTAGATACGGCGTTGAGGACAGCATTTTCAATGTCGCCTTTTACCAGGTTTTTGATAAACAGGTGCAAGAAAACCTCAGAGTCCATGGTGGTCTGGAAGATGGACCCTTTTTCTTCCAGTTCCTCTCTTAGGGTATGGGCGTTGACTAAATTACCGTTATGGGCCAGGGCATAAGAACGGTGCCTGTGGTTGACCACAAAGGGCTGGGCATTAGTAATCACTGAATCCCCGGTCGTAGAGTAACGCACATGACCGATGGCAGACCCGCCTTCAATGCGTTCAAGGTCCTTCATATCAAAGATATCCGGTACCAGGCCCATCCCTTTATGTGAGAAAATCTTGTCATTGATCCCCCGGTTAACAGAAATGCCTGCACTTTCCTGGCCTCTGTGCTGGAGGGCGTAAAGACCGAAATAAGTGATTTTGGCAGCTTCCGGATGTTTATACAGGCCGAATACACCGCATTCGTCCTTGGGGCGTTCACTGGGGGTAAATATATGATGGCTGTTTTCCATGTCGATTTTCCCGATTAGTTTTCCTTGTGATAGTGCTGAATGGGTTTGACGGTCAATCCTTCCCGCTTCATGGCTTGGATGGCTGAGCATATGGCCCGTGTACCGTCTGTGGTGGTAGAGTAGGGTATTTTATATTTAATTGCAGCCCTGCGGATTTCATACCCGTCCCGCTGAGTCTGGCTGGATGCACCGGTATTGAGAATAAGTTGAATCTCATTGTTTTTAACGGCGTCGACAACATGGGGGCGTCCTGAAGATACTTTTTTCACCATCTTAGCGGGTACGTCGTTTTCTGCTAAAAATTGGGCTGTACCCCTAGTTGCCATGATAGTAAAACCCATCTCATTAAAGCTTTTAGCAACCGGCAGCGCCGCCATTTTGTCCTTGTCCTGGACAGAAATAAACACCGTGCCTTCTTTGGGAAGTTTTTGGCCTGCCGCAAACTGGGCTTTGGCAAAGGCTGCTCCCAGGTCTTTATCAATACCCATAACTTCTCCGGTGGACTTCATTTCAGGGCCGAGAACTGGATCTACTTTTGCAAATCGGTCAAAGGGCATCACCGCTTCTTTAACACAATAATAGGGTGGAATAACTTCCTGGGTAAGGCCAAGTTCCTTCAAGGTTTTACCAAGCATAATCTTGGTGGCAAGCTTGGCCAAAGGAATTCCAATAGCTTTTGATACAAACGGAATGGTCCTGGATGCCCTGGGGTTTACTTCGATAATGTAAACCTTATCGTTCATGATCCCAAACTGGATATTCATCAACCCCTTCACACTGAGCTCTTTTGCAATAGCCTTGGCAGCGTCTGCCATCTCTTCAATATGGTGAGGTGCAATTGAATAAGGCGGAAGGACACAGGCAGAGTCACCTGAATGAATACCAGCCTCTTCAACGTGTTCCATCATACCGCCGATGATAGTATCTTCACCGTCGGAAATGGCATCCACATCCAATTCAAACGCTTCTTCAAGGAACTTATCAATGAGTACGGGCTTGTCCGGAGATGCCTGAACCGCCAGGTCAAAGTATTCTTCAAGATCTCCTTCATCATAGACAATTTTCATGGCACGGCCGCCTAAAACAAAGGAGGGCCTTACCATAACCGGGTACCCGATATCCTGTGCAACGGATTTGGCTTCTTCATAAGAATGGGCAATCCCGTTTTCAGGCTGGCGCAGGCCTAATTTTTCCAGCATGGCCTGGAATTGATCCCTGTCCTCAGCCCTGTCAATGCTCTCAGGGCTGGTTCCGATAATAGGAACGCCTGCCTTTTGAAGATCTGTTGCAAGGTTGAGCGGTGTCTGACCGCCGAACTGGACAATCACGCCGTATGGGTTTTCTTTTTCCACAATGTGGAGAACATCTTCACGGGTCAAAGGCTCAAAATAGAGTTTATCCGAGGTGTCATAGTCCGTGGAAACCGTCTCCGGATTGGAGTTGACCATGATGGATTCAACACCCTCTTCCCTTAATGCAAAGGAGGCGTGTACACAGCAGTAGTCAAACTCAATACCCTGACCGATACGGTTGGGACCGCCGCCAAGGATAATGACTTTTTTCTTGTCGTCTACCCTTGCCTCACACTCGGTTTCATAAGTTGAGTAATAATAAGGGGTAGCTGCCCTGAACTCTGCTGCACAGGTATCTACCAGCTTGTATACAGGTACAATGCCAAGGTCTTTTCTGTTTTGTTCGATCTGTTTGTCAGTCAAACCTGACAGATCGGCCAGTTGCTTATCGGAAAATCCATATTTTTTGGCCTGCTCAAACAAGTCTTTTGGCAGGTTTTTGCCGGCCAGTTTGAGCTGTTTTTCCATGTCCACGATTTGTTTCATCTGATAGAGGAACCAGGGATCAATGGCTGTCAGTTCATAAATCATGGTGATGGGCATGCCGTGTTCAATGGCATACTTGATGTAAAACAGCCTCTGTGAGTTGGGCGTGGAAAGCATGTATTCAAGATCGTTTCCGGCCACAGTTCCGGGGGCCGGATCCTTGCCGTCAGCACCAAATCCGGCTCTTCCGATTTCAAGGGAGCGCAAGCCTTTCTGGAATGCTTCCTTAAAAGTCCGGCCGATGGACATGGTTTCACCAACAGATTTCATTGCTGTGGTCAGGATGTCATCTGTTTCAGGGAATTTTTCAAAGGTCCATCTTGGAATTTTCAGTACACAGTAGTCAATGGACGGTTCAAAACAGGCCATGGTTTCGCCTGTGATATCATTGGGAATCTCGTCCAGGGTGTAACCGACAGCAAGTTTCGCAGCAATTTTTGCAATGGGAAAACCTGTCGCTTTGGAAGCCAGGGCAGAGGACCGGGACACACGGGGGTTCATCTCAACAATAATGATATCCCCGTTTTCAGGATTAACGGCAAACTGAACATTTGACCCGCCTGTGTCCACACCGATTTCCCTGATAATGGCAATGGAGGCATCCCTCAGGGCCTGGTATTCTTTATCAGACAAGGTCTGGGCAGGTGCTACAGTAATGGAGTCACCTGTATGAACGCCCATGGCATCGATATTCTCAATGGAACAGATAATAACAACATTATCTGCATGGTCACGCATGACTTCAAGCTCGTATTCTTTCCAACCCAGAACAGATTCTTCCAGCATAACCTGGGTGTTCAAGGAGGCATCCAGGCCGGCTTTGCAGAGATTGTTCAGTTCTTCTGAGTTGTATGCCACTCCGCCGCCGGTGCCGCCCAATGTAAAGCTTGGCCGCACAATAATGGGGAACCCGATACGCTTGGATACCTCTTCCACCTCATGCATGTTGGTGGCAAAACCGCTTTTGGGAATTCTTAAACCAATTTTATTCATGGCATCCCGGAACAGTTCCCTGTCCTCAGCCTTGTTGATGGCATCAATGGAAGCGCCGATTAACTCGATGTTGTATTTTTCGAAGATTCCGGTTTTTGCGGCATCAATGGTGGTGTTCAGGGCTGTCTGACCGCCCAAGGTAGGCAGTACCGCATCGGGCCGTTCTTTTTCGATCACTTTGCACAGGGTTTCAGGGGTTACCGGCTCAATATATACCCGGTCCGCGGTTTCCGGGTCTGTCATGATGGTGGCTGGGTTAGAGTTAATAAGAACCACCTCAAACCCTTCTTCTTTGAGAGCCTTACAGGCTTGAGTGCCGGAATAGTCAAACTCACAGGCCTGGCTGATGATGATCGGACCTGCACCAATAATCAGGATTTTTTGAATATCGTTACGCTTTGGCATTTTCCATCACTTTTGCAAACTGGTTAAAAAGATAGGCCGCATCGTGGGGGCCGGGGGAGGCTTCAGGGTGGTATTGTACGGCAAAGGCCTGGATGGAGTCATTTTTCAGTCCTTCCAGGGAATCTTCATTCAGGTTGATGTGGGTAAGGACAGAGCTTTCCTTATTCAGGCTGCTAAGATCTACTGCAAACCCGTGGTTCTGAGAGGTGATTTCAACTTTACCGGTATCCATGTTTTTAACAGGCTGGTTGCCGCCCCTATGGCCGAATTTTATTTTCATTGTTTTACCGCCCATGGCAAGTCCTAAAAGCTGCATCCCTAAGCAGATGCCAAAGATGGGGGCGTGACCCAGAAGGTCTTTGATGATCTCTACCGCATATGTCAGAGGTTCGGGATCCCCAGGACCGTTGGATAGAAAAATACCGTCGGGGTTCATGTCCTTGATGGTCTGAGCATCTGTTTTTGCAGGGACGACCAGTACTTCACATCCGGCATCTTCCAGACAGCGGATAATATTGTATTTAATTCCAAAGTCCAGTGCCACAACGGAGTGTTTTTTTCCTTTGTGCCGCCAGATCAACGGATCACCCAGTTTTTCGATATCTACATAATCGGGCTGGTTGTACTTCCAGAAATAAGGCTTTTTGGTGGTAACGTTACCCACCAAATCTGAGCCTTCCATGGATGGAATCTGTTTGGCCTTAGCCACCAGGGAGTCCGGATCCAGATCTGTGGTGGAAATTACCGCCCGCATGGCTCCTGACTTTCTGATATGGCGGGTCAGGGCTCGGGTGTCCAGGTCTTCAATGCCTAAAACATGGCTCTTTATCAGGTAATCGGCCAGGCTACCCTTGGATCTGAAATTGCTCGGGAATTCCTGGTACTCCTTGATAATAAATGCCGCTACCTGAATCCGGTTGGATTCTACGTCTTCGGGGCAGACCCCGTAGTTGCCGATAAGCGGATAGGTCATTGTGACCATCTGGCCGTAATAGGAGGGATCTGTCAGGATTTCCTGATACCCGGTCATGCTGGTGTTGAACACCACTTCGCCTGAGGCTTCTCCCGATCCTGTAAAACTTTTGCAGGGAAACGTTCTCCCGTCTTCCAGGGCTAATAATGCTTTCATATGGATTTACACCTGTCCGTACTCAAGGTTGATATAAATGCCTTCATCATACAAATCGAACCTGTTTAGATACCATAATTGGGCTATAATTAGCAAGCATGCATTTGCCTTTGAGATCTAACACTTGTCAGCACCAGGCAGGACATTTCAATCCATAAAACCTGGCCAAAGGCAGGGCGTGCTTCTCCTGTTGCCCGGAGCAAATTTTTCACCCTTTATTACTATTGTAAAAAGGGTGTTTTTAAGATGATGGATTTTGATTAATTTTTATGGTGTTATTCCGATTTTATGTTGAAATAAAATCAATATGATCTGTGATATTTCAATTTTAAAGAGCTAAGGCTTTGTGTTTTCAAGGGTTTTTAGCTCGTATCGACTTGGCACGAAAAATGATAGATCTGTAGTATTGGTTAATATATTTACCTTGATCAAGAAAAAATAAATTGTTTCAAGAGGAACCAAAATGGAACAGGTCATACAATGGGGATGTACCCCTGCCCCGGAAAAGGAAGAAGCATATTTTAGTGCCGAATTACAAATCGAAAATCCACGGCTCTTGTTCCAGTTTAAGCTTAGAAAAACAAAGGCTGAACCCATGTTTGTCCTTGCAAAAAACGGTTCCAAGATTCTGGATGCCCTCAAGCAAGGAGATGTCCTCCCGGTCACATATCATTTCCAGGACAGGGCCATACCAGGAGAAGAAAAGATGACATTGGTTAAATCCGTTGAAGACGGTTCTTCAATGGGGTTTAAAAATCATTTTATTATTGCCCTGGATCCGTCCTAAGCCCTTGTCTTATGTAATTTGGTTTTGTGTTTGTAATTGATTTTGTCTTCCTTGTCAGGTTAGAATACCGCACTGTAATTTTATTTATACCTGATCATATAAGGCTGCCAAATGACCCAAGATCAAATTGCCAAGACGATTACATCTCAACTCCCCGATCTATCCAAAGAACTGACATCTGTTTTAACTCAACGCTTAGATGCTTTTCATTCAGCGGTTGAGTCGTGGGGCAAAGATGTCCCAGGTATAGTTGAATCCAAAGCGTTTCTGCACGTACTGCTGTACAGCCCATTTGTTGCTGAACACATTATCCGGGATCCCTCCATCCTGGCAAACCTGTTTCAAAGTGAAGATTTTAATTCCCCATATTCTTCTGATACTTTGCACGATAAATTAAAGGTTTTGATCGGTGACGAGTCAGATATTCCAACGATTAAAACCCTTTTACTAAAGTTTAAAGTTTATGAAGTCATACGGATAGCTTGGCGGGACCTGACCGGAACAGCAGTTCTTGAGGAGACCATGGCGGACTTGTCGAATCTGGCCTGTGCCTGCATCTCCGCTGGAGTTGATGTTCTGTCTCCGGTTCTTTCAGAAAAATGGGGTGTTCCCAAAGACAGCAAAGGTAACACGCAACAGATAGTTGTTCTGGGCATGGGTAAATTAGGTGCAGGTGAACTGAACTTCTCATCGGACATTGATCTTATTTTTGTCTACCCTAACGAGGGAGCTACAGCCGGAGACCGATCGATCTCCAATGATGAATTTTTCACAAAATTATGCAGAGAGTTCATCAAACTTTTCAGTATGGGAAACGGAACCCACTTTTACAGGGTAGATACCAGGCTCCGTCCCTTTGGCGACAGTGGGCCTTTGGTCATGAGCGCTGCTGCTTTTGAGCATTATTACCAGTCCCAGGGCAGGGAGTGGGAACGGTATGCCATGATAAAAGCCAAAACCGTTGCCGGAGATCTCCAGGCCGGCCAAAAAATACTGGAGTCACTTCGTCCGTTTATCTACCGCAGGTATTTTGATTATGGCTCGTTTGACTCTTTTCGGGATATGAAACAAAGGATTTCTTTGCAGGTCAAAAGCGCCAAACTTAAACATAACATTAAACTGGGGGCTGGCGGCATAAGGGAAATAGAATTTTTCGGCCAGCTGTTTCAACTGATTCGGGGCGGGGTCGAGCCAGCACTTCAAGTAAGGCCTATCCTCAAGGTACTTTCTTTGCTTGCAAAGTTAGAGTGTATTGACCAAAAGACCTGTGATGAGCTCAGTGACGCTTACTTCTTTTTAAGAAAAGTGGAAAATCGGCTCCAGGAGTACCAGGATCGACAGACCCATGATATTCCTGAAGACCTCGTCCAACGTGATATTTTAGCCCATTCAATGGGGTATGAAGATTTTAACGGTTTCTATGCAGAGCTGTCCCAGGTTTTAACTCTTGTCCATGGTCATTTTTCTCAGCTTCTTGTCGACCCGGATGATGAACAAAATGATAACAAGTCCCAAGATTTAACCCGTATCTGGACCAATATCAATGATCCCCAGTTCCTTGCAGAAACCATTTCCGTTGCAGGGTATGAGGAACCTGAACAGGTCCTGGCCATGCTGCGTTCTCTTGCAGGCCACCCCAATACACGTCAGTTAACACCCAACGGGCAAAAGAAACTGGCCCGGCTGATCCCCAGCCTGGTTAAAAAAGCAGGCCAGGTCCCTGAAGCTGAATCAGTGCTAAGCAAGCTCATTGACCTTGTGGCCACTATTGAGCGGCGCACCTGTTATCTGTCTTTGCTTATAGAAAACAAAAGCGCGCTGGATACCCTTATTGTACTTGCCCGTAAAAGCCCCTGGATTATTTCTTTTTTAAGCCGCCATCCAGTTCTTTTAGATGAGCTGATGCATCCGGCAACCCTTTATTCTCCACCTAAACGCGACGTTTTGGAACGAGAAATGCAAATGCGCATGGACCGGACCCCCAAAGGAGATCTGGAATTTCTACTCGAGGAGTTGAACATTTTCCGCCAGATAAATACCCTCAGAGTGGCTGCTGCAGATGTGAGTGGAAACTATCCGCTTATGAAGGTCAGCGATCA
This sequence comes from Desulfobacterales bacterium, assembly GCA_022361535.1. The sequence continues at coordinate 19,287 of JAKSAU010001280.1, read as the reverse complement.
TCTGACCTGGATTGCCGAAACCATCCTGTGCCAGGTAGTCAAGTCGTCATGGGAGATTGTTACTCAAAGATATGGCCGACCCGAGGGGATAGAAGGAGAAAACATTGATGGATGCGGGTTTGCCGTGATTGCCTATGGGAAGGTGGGTGGCCTTGAAATGGGATATAAATCAGACCTGGACCTGGTTTTTTTGTTTGAGGCTGAACCGGGGTATACCCAAGGTGGAGAACGATCCATTGATACGGTCCGGTTTTATTCCAATTTAGGCCAGCGTATTATCCATGCTTTGACCATGCATACTTCAGCCGGAACTCTTTATGGTGCGGATATGCGCCTTCGGCCGGGCGGAGACTCCGGTACCATTGTTTCCCATATGGAGGCGTTTGAAGACTACCTTGAAAATCAGGCCTGGACTTGGGAGCATCAAGCTCTGATCCGTGCCCGGCCTGTGGCCGGGGACCCTTTATTGTTCAAGCGGTTTGAAACAATTCGAAGATCAGCTTTGAACGGAGAAAGGGAACCGGATATCCTCAGGACAGAGGTTAGTGATATGCGGGAAAAAATGAGAAAACAGCGTCTCAAATCTGAACCCGGAATCTTTGATTTGAAGCAGGGCCGGGGCGGTATTGTGGATATTGAATTCCTTGTTCAATATCTGGTATTGCGACATGCAGCCCATTATCCGGATGTCAGCGTGTGGACAGATAATATCCGGCTGATGGAGGGGCTAAGCGTGGAAGCACTGATTTCAGGGCAGGAGAGCCAAACACTCCAGGAAGCCTATGTGGCCATGCGCCAGGTCATGCATCGCCTTACCTTACAGGAACTTTCCCAGACAGTTGATGAGGATATGTTCAAAGATAAGGCAGAGGCTGTAGCATCCATTTATGATCACTACTTAAAAGAGGAAGAGAGCTCATCAGGGTGAATGTTTAATGTCTTTTAAAATATGATTTTTAATATCAGGATATTAAAAACAAGCTCAATGCCGGCCAATAGGTAATGATGAGAATGGAAAGCAGCAAGACCAGCATAAATGGAATCGTGGCCCGGTAGATTTCTACAATTGGTTTGTTAAACCGGTACCCTGCGATAAAAAGGTTCATGCCCACAGGCGGGGTAAAGTATCCGATCTGCATATTCGCCAGGAAAATGACTCCCAGGTGAACCGGATGTATCCCATATTCAAGGGCAACAGGCAGCATAAGGGGAACCATGATGATAATGGCACTGAATATATCGAGCATGGCCCCGAGAATAAGCAGGAATATATTGAGTAGAATCAGAAATACCAGCTTGCTGGATACAAATTTCTGGCAGATCTCAAACAACTTCATTGGGGCTTCAACATCAATGAGAAAATTGGTGAAGGCTAAAGATACCCCAAGGATTAAAAGAATGCCGCCAACCATGATCATTGACTCTCTTATTATACCCGGAAGTCTGGATAAGGAGATCTCCCTGTATATCAAGACTTCTACAACCAATACATACATAGCTGTGACAGCGGCTGCTTCTGACACGGCAAAATAACCTGAATAGATCCCGAAAAAGACAAACAAGGGCAATGGTATTTCCCAAATGGCTTCCCTTAAGGCTGTTTTACACTTTTGAAGAGAAAACGGGGTCAGGGGAACCGGATTTGCCCGGTTCGTCCATACACTCCATGCTGAGAGCATGACAATCATTAGCAATGCAGGAAATATTCCAGCTAGAAAAAGGTCTTCAATGGATATATCAGCACCTTCGCTCATCTGCTGTGCGATTATGCCGTAAAGGATCAGGGGCAAAGACGGGGGAAGCAAGAGCCCTAAACTGCCTGAAGTTGTAACCAGCCCCAAGCTGAACCGGTCTTTGTATCCTGCCTGGGTCAATGCCGGATATAAAAGTGCTCCCATGGCAACAATTGTGACTCCCGAAGCACCTGTAAATGCCGTAAACAACGCGCAGACCACAAAGGCCACAATTGCAAGGCCTCCCGGCATCCATCCTAAAAAGGCTCGTGTCAACGCCACAAGACGCTGTGACGTATTGCTTTCCCCAAGAATGTATCCGGCAAAAGTGAACAAGGGAAGGGCAAGAAGAATGGGGGTATCGGCAATCCTGTATAATTCTATGGCCATGACCGATAAATCAATTTCAGAATGGTAAAACCCGAACATGGCAGCCCCGATAATCACTGTAAACAGCGGCGCTCCCATGAGTGCAAGAAGTATAAGTATGCCGATAATCGTATAGGTCATTGGGTGGGCCTGACTATTTTCAGGATCTGGTCAAGGAAAAACAGGATGTACCTGATAGTGATAATACCAAAAGCAATAGGAATGATAATTTCGCACACCCAGGCTGGTACCGACCCAAAGGCTATGAGCCCATCAGCCTTTTCCATGCTAACAAATCGAATGCTGTGCCATGTCATAAGCCCGGATACAAAAGCGGTGAAAAGATAAACAAAAAGACTTGTGAACCGTTTAATTGGTTCTGGCAGATATCGCGAGATTACATCAATACTGATGTGGTTACCTGTCCTGGAGGCGGCCATTGCTCCGATAAGCCCAAGCCATAATACGAGAACCCGGACCAAAGGGTCTGCCCAGATAATTCCTGAATCAAAAACATTCCTTAGCAATATCTGACCGACAGCCATGGAGATCATGACCAATAGCAGGCAGACCAGGACCGCATCTTCTATTTTATGAAAAATGGAAATCAGGCGAGCCATTTTGGGATAGTTAGTTTTCCTGTGTGCTGTTGGTTTTGTGATACTCGGCAATCAAAAGGTCCATTTGCTCTGCCGCGCCCTTGGGAATTGTACCTGAAGATACCATTTTTTCAGATGCCCTGGTGGCAGTAGCCAGCCACTCATCCATATGGGTTTTAGAAGGAGTGATAAATTTAATGCCTTGTTTTTTCATGGCTGCAATAGCTTTAGTGTCGTCCTCACGGTTCCGCCGGTCAATTTCTTTGAAGGCTTGAGTCATAATTCTTCTGACAACTGCCTGGTCCTCGGCTGACATCCGTTTGAATTTTTTCTTATCAATGGCTAACGCTGCATGCAGATAAAGCAAAGGAATATTAGTCACGTACTTGATCTGGGTATGCCATTGAAGCACTATGGCACCTACAGGAGAAGTCCCAACCGTATCAATGAGGCCGGACTGCAGGCCGGTACGAACGTCTGCCAAGGGAAGTGGGATGGGTGAAACACCGAAACTGCTGACAGCAGCCCGGCTGAGTTTATCATTGTCCGGTATCCAGACTTTGCGTTCTTTTAAATCGGCAACAGACTCAATGGGCTCTTTGGACATGATATATGCAAATCCCCCACCTGAAATGCCGAAAATTACAAAGCCTGCATCTTCAAGCCCTTTGATAATAAAGTCATCCATGTGTTTGCGCACATAATCCACCTCGTCCTGGGATTTGAACTTCATGGGTTGGGCATAGACCTGGTTGGCAGGAAAAAAAGGAGACAAACTGCCTGCCACCACAGCCCCTCCCTGGAGTTGGCCGATACGGATTTTTCTTAAAACCGCTTTGTCGTTTCCCATGACTCCGCCGGGATAGAATTTGAATTTTATCCGGTTGTCAGTGGCCTTTGCTACCTCTTTTGCACCTTGGCGCATCTTTTCCATCCACATGGAGCCTTCAGGTGAGATGGTGGCTATTTTGAAGGTCTGGGCATATCCTGTGGATATAAAGGTTATCAGGAATAAAAGGTTCAGGATGAAAAGTCTGTTAAACATCTGTGTAAAGTCTCCGCATTAAAAATATTCGTCTGCTTCTTCCAGCAGTTGAAGGGCTTGTTTTTGGGCATAAGTATTGATCAGGGTATACCCTTCAATGTTGGGATCAGTTTCTAAGACCTCGGCAAGAAGCCGGTCGTGAAGGGGCCTGTCAAACATCATTTTGGCATAGAGTTTGGCATAAACCACTTTGGTCATCAGGTTTTTTCCGTGGGACAGGGCAATGGCTTTTTCAAAATAGATCCTGCCTTGTTCGGGTTTGCCTCCCAAAGCCGGTGGCAGGAACGTAGCCAATGTGCCCAGGTACAGATACGCTGCTCCGTCTCTGTAAGTATCATCCAGATCGATTACTTTGAGCATGATCGCTTCTATCCGGGAAATATCGGCCAGTGCATTAAAGTCATCTTTATTGGCCATAATCCAGGAGGCCCAGGCATTGCCCATGGTGAACAAATACGGCAGGTCATCCTCACCTAATTCGTCCACAATGGCTTTAAACTCTTCAAAGGGTTTCTCGTTTAGGCCGCAGGCATCAGCCTCAGCTTGGCAAATGGCATTAAGAGCATAGGCCATGGCTTTATCAGCAAGTTTCTTTGACCGTTCCTTGTCCGTGACAAAGACATCTGCATAAGCTGTATAAAGCTGTGCGCCTGTGGAAAGTATTTGTTCGGATTCAGGGTCCTGGGATATAAGGCTGTCCACCATGAGCAGGTAGGCAGGTGCACCGGACTCTACCATGTCCAGGTCGTTGTTGTTTAAGATGCTTTTGGATAGGTGAGTCATCATGTCCGACTTAACAGAGCATCCATTGGCAAGAAAGAGGGTAAAGGGAATCAGTATCCAGAACATGAACGAAAACGTATTGTTTCCGGGGATCAACTTCCTGGAATTAGAGAGCATAACAGGTTCTGTCCTTAGCTATTTTCCGGGTTGAGAAATTTATGACCAAATCTATTGTATTAAAACCAAAAAATAGCCTTTTTCCCAAAAAAAAGCAACCGGATTGACATGTGCGCAATGGTTTTTAACACAAACAAATTTATTATAGGTTGAATTCCTGGTAATCATGGTATAATGGCTTTACATTCATCGGCCATCAATATTTACTCTTTTATATTTTGGAAATGATTAGCGCCATGATGTCAGTATCGAAAATAATCCGAATTTGGATCTGGGTTGTATTTATTCTTTCTACCCTGCCCTGTTTGGCAGTCTCAGCTGAACCCACTGTTTATATTATCCCGGTGTCCGGAATGGTTGAGCCTGGGATGGCAGCCTATGTCAAGCGTGTTGTATCTTCTTTAACCAGTGAAGAAAACAGTCAGGATCAACATGCCATTTTAGTTTTTAAACTGGATACATTTGGGGGGCGGGTGGATTCTGCTTTTGACATTGTGGAAACCATCACCTCTGTTCCCGGAGACAGAACTTTTGCCTATGTTGAAAAGCGAGCTATTTCTGCCGGAGCCCTGATCGCTTTGTCAGCCGGTACCCTTGTAATGAAAGAAAGCACTCTGATCGGGGACTGTGCCCCCATTATCCAGACAGGGGAAGGCCAAAAAGAAGCTGGTGAAAAAACACAAACAGTTCTGCGTGCTCAGTTTAGAACCCTTGCTAAACGAAACAATTATCCTGAAGTCCTGGCAGAATCAATGGTAACCAAGAGTATGGAGGTATACCGGATTACTCTGGACGGTGAAACCCGTTACATGGATAAAACAGCCTATGATGACCTCACCGAAGAAGAAAAGAATAGAGTTTCCCTAAAAAAGACTATTGTGGCCGAAGGGGAATTGCTGACTATGGACGATATTGAGGCAAAAGATCTGGGATTCTCAAAACAGAGTGTTAAAAACCTGGATGAAGCTCTTGTTGCCTTGGGATATGATGGATATACACGGGTTGAAATCACTGAAACCTGGTCGGAAAATTTAGTCAGATGGCTCCAGCCTTTTTTGCCTATTCTAATGCTGCTGGGGATCGGGGCCATATATACGGAAATCAAGGCGCCGGGGTTTGGTATTCCCGGTGTGGTGGGCATTCTCTGCCTGAGTCTGGTCTTTTTTAACCAATACCTGGTGGGACTGGCTGATTATACGGAATTGTTGGTTTTCATCATTGGTTTCCTTCTTTTAGGGGTAGAAGTATTTGTTCTTCCGGGATTTGGGATCGCAGGTGTTACAGCTTTGATTGTACTGGCCGCAGGTCTGGTACTGTCATTTCAGAATTTTGTTTTGCCTGATCCAGCTCTTCCTTGGGAAGGAAAACTCATGCTTCGCAATTTTGGATGGGTTTCAGGCAGTTTTCTGGGTGCGCTTCTGGTCTCTTTGTTTATGGTCCGTTTTGTTCTGCCCAGGCTTTCAATGGTTGTCAAGGGGCCGTATCTGTCTGCCACACTTGAAAACTCCCACGCGGATTCAAAGGAAGTTCTTAAGGTACAACAAGGAGATACAGGTGTGGCCCTGTCTCAGCTTAGGCCGTCTGGTAAAATCCGGATAAAGGACAGGAAAATAGATGCCATAACCCAGGGAGATTTTATTGATCCTGACTCAGAGGTCCGGGTGGTTAAGATTGCCGGGAACCAGGTGGTTGTGGAAAAAATTAAACAAAAGGGGGGGGCATGAAAGCCTGGATTTTACCTGTTGCCTTTCAGATTTTGGGTGCTATTGTTGTTGTCGCTGAAGTGTTTATCCCGTCCATGGGGCTTCTTACTGCAATTGCACTGGGGCTTATCGCCTATTCTCTTTACCTGGCATTTACCAATATTTCAATAACCGCCTTTTACATTCTTATTGGGGTTGATTTGGTAGTTTTACCCCTGCTTTTTTTCATTGGACTCAAGATCCTGGCGGTCTCCCCTCTGGCCCTTAAAAAAAAGTTGTCAGCCAAGGATGGTGTGGTCTCCCAGTCTCCTGATTTGGAATCCCATTTGAATAAAACAGGTCACACCCTATCGGCACTGCGTCCTTCCGGTACCGCAATGATTGACGGAAAACGTTTGGATGTAGTTGCAGACGGAGATTTCATAGAAGTAGATGTGCCTGTTCGGGTAACCGGTGTCACAGGCAACCAGATAATTGTGGCAAGAAACGAGGACAGTTAAATCAGAATAGTAAAAAGTCGGCAGGAAATAGTTCCATGCTGTGAATCAAAATGTGTTTAACCAATAATAGAATATAAGGTGATTAATTATGGATTTTATGTACATCCTGCTCATTATTGCAGGTATCATTGGCTTGGTAGTGGTTTATTTTGCATTCTCTTATATTGGGCTATGGATCCAGGCCATTGTATCCGGTGCAAGGGTCGGGCTGTTTAATATTATTTTTATGCGGTTCAGAAAAGTGCCGCCCAAACTCATTGTTGAATCTAAGATCATGGCGGTTAAGGCAGGTATCGAGATTGCTACGGACAGCCTTGAGTCTCATTTTCTAGCCGGTGGTAATGTCTCCCGGGTTATCCAAGCCCTGATCGCGGCAGACAAAGCCAATATTGAATTGTCTTTCAACCGTACTGCCGCCATTGATCTTGCCGGCCGAGACGTGCTGGAAGCCGTGCAAATGTCCGTAAATCCAAAGGTTATTGAAACCCCAATTGTAGCGGCCATGGCCAAAGACGGCATCCAGCTTAAAGCCATTTCCAGGGTGACAGTACGGGCCAATATTGACCGCTTGGTGGGCGGGGCAGGTGAAGAAACTATCCTGGCTCGCGTCGGCGAAGGTATTGTTACGACTATCGGTTCTGCCATCACTCACAAAGAGGTTCTGGAAAACCCGGACACAATTTCCAAAACCGTATTGACCAAGGGCCTTGATGCAGGTACGGCTTATGAAATCCTGTCCATTGATATTGCTGATGTTGATGTGGGGAAAAACATCGGTGCCGAGCTTGAAACAGACCGGGCTGAGGCAGACAAAAAGATAGCCCAGGCCAAGGCTGAAGAAAAACGTGCCATGGCTTTTGCCCAGGAACAGGAAATGAAAGCCAGAGTCCAGGAAATGAGGGCCAAAGTAGTTGAAGCAGAGTCCAAAGTACCTCTTGCCATGGCAGATGCATTCAGGAGCGGTAATTTAGGGATCATGGACTATTACAAAATGCAAAACATTTCCGCAGACACTAAAATGAGAGATAAAATAGCCACCCCGGAATCAGGGCCTGAGCCTAAAAAGTAACAGGGGGGAGTTATGGATTTAGATAATCTGATCACCCTGATCATGCTGTTTTTGTTTTTTATTTTGCCTTCACTCCTGAAGGGCAAAGGCAAAAAGAAAAAAACAACTTCCAAGGCGCAGAAAGTCAAAAAAAAGAAAGGCTTTTCCATTTTTGGCAAGATCAACGAGGCCATCCAAGAGTTTGTCAAAGAACTGGAAAAACAGGCCCTTGAAGCCAAGAAACAGGAAGCACAAAGACGGCAGCAGGAACAGACCGGAGAAAAAGCTTCTGGCACTTTCTGGGACGGAATGGATGATGAAGAGCTTGAGTTCCAGGAGGATCATGCACTGGGCCGCGAACAGGTTCCGGAACAACAGCCTGTTCCAAGCTCGTTTGACCCGGACCATCCATTTATCAGCCCTAAAAAAACACAGGTTAAAAAAACATTGACCAAGCCTGATGACTTGACTGTTGAATCACCAACAGCTTCGTTACAACAGGCGGAACAGCACTTTAAAATTCAGGGCGGCCTGCCTTCCCATGCGCTGCAGCAGGCAGTGGTCTGGTCTGAAATACTTGGAAAACCTGTTGCATTAAGGGATAATTAAGCTTTTCTTAGATTTTTCCAAAATGCTTTTTGATACTCCCAGTAAGTTATCTTAAGATAATTTCCTGGGAGTTTTTTATTTTTTGATCTATAGGGATTCTCAAAAATATATTCCTGTATAATACGGTTAGATTAATTATCGGCAGCCGTTTTCTTAGAACTAACGAGCCGGTATTTGTTATATGGGATACTCTCGTTCACCAGGCCAATCGGATATTTATTTTGAGATTTGCTATAGAAACCACCCGTTAGGCACTTTCACTATTCTTGTGAATCAGGGTATCAATGGCCTGCCCTGCTATGGTCAAGCCAAAGCAGCCAGGCACCCAGGCTGCAGTTCCGATTGGCGGACGCGATCGGCCATGACCCTCTAAAGCATCCACAGCATCTTTTTGCTCAAAAGGCTTTTTGTTCAACGGTTTTTCAATGGAATACACGCAAGGTACCCCGTGACTTAATCCCCTGCGTCGAAGCCTCTGACGTACCATTCGCGCCAGCGGGCAGACAGATGTTTCAAAAAGATCTCCTGTCTTTATCTGGGATATATCTGTGCGGCCTGCAGCCCCCATGGAAGAGACTATGTTCAAGCCCATTTGCTTTGATTCGAAAATCAGATTCACCTTAGAGTTAAGCCCGTCAATAGCATCAATCACCATATCAAGGTCGTGGCTTAACAGCCCTGCCAGGCTGTCAGCATTGACAAAAGAAGAGTGAATTTCCACCTCACAGTTTGGGTTGATATCCAGAACCCTGTCATGGGCAATTTTTGCCTTTTCCATACCAACAGTTGAGTGAAGCGCATATAACTGCCGGTTGATGTTGGAAGGGTCTACACGGTCAAAGTCCACGAGCTTAAGATACCCGACACCTGAACGAGCCAATGCCTCCACCGCAAAAGAGCCTACTGCTCCCAGGCCGAAGACAGCAACCCGGGAAGTCTTTAAACAACTCAAGGCATCCGGCCCCAGTAGTTGTTCCAAGCGGGCAAACGGGTTTATTGTATTTTCTTGTCTATCACTAGTAGATTCACGTGTCATAAAATCATACTTTTCTTATTTCATTATTGATTCAAAAAGATTTAATCCATTGGTATATGCGCAGCCACCCAACTCTTCGAATTGAATCCCTCTTTTGCGGGCAGCTATTTCAACAATGTAAGGCAGGTTACCCGGGTAATTCAGGCTGTCAGAAACTGCCCGATGGTCCTTTTCAAAGGTTGGGGGAATATCCGGCGTATCTGTTTCAAAAAGAATTCGATCTAAAGATACGGCATTCAAGGCATTGACCACCTTTTTAGCATTAGGTCTTGTCACTGATCCTGAAAAAGAGATGTGCAGGTTATACCTTTCAAGAACTTTTGCCAAATCAGCAGAACCTGAATAGGAATGTACCAATCCGCCGGCTTTGAGTGGGCCGTTTTTTTTAAGTATGTGTAAAAAGGAATCCCAGGCTTTTCTGATATGAATGTTGATGGGGCGCCCCAATGAAACGGCCAGATCCAAGTGAGTTTTAAATACCTCGTTCTGAAACTCCCGGTCTGCACCTTTATCCATGAAATCCAAGCCTGTTTCTCCCACCCCTGACGGTATGGTCTCAAGCCATGTTCCCAGGCGCTCTTCCCAGCCAGATGTCAGGGAACCAATAAACCATGGATGGATACCAAAACAAGGCAGAACCGCTTTATATTCTTTGGCCAGTTTAACTGTGGCATCAAAGTTTTCTTCCATAGTCGCACAGGTTACCATTTTTTTTACGCCAACAGAAACAGCCTGGTTTATGATTTCGCGAATATCTTCTACAATCCGGCGATCATGAAGATGTGTATGAACATCAATAAATTCCATGTATTTTTCCTGAAACTTGTGTAAAATAAGTCTTCATAATCATTTAATCATCATATCTTCGCTAAACAGCGATTATTGCAGGCAGGATAAAAAATAATGCGATTCTTTTATTTAAAGTTCTACAGATTTCTTCTATTCGCGTACCTTAACCTTATACTCTTGATTCCTTTTACCATAATAACCTGCCCTTCGGCAAAGGCAGGCTGGGTTGATACCGTACTTGACCCTGAAAAAGTCCTATTTATTAGTGCCTATCACCCAGGATTTCCAACCTTTTTGCGCCAAGTAGGCGGACTCAAGGATACGTTTGAAAAAAAGAATATCCTTCTGGATATTGAATTTATGGATACCAAACGGTTCCCGGACGGTGCAGGGCGCAAACGAATGGAAACCTTCCTGTTTGAAAAACTTAAGACACTTCCTGCCTATGATGTAATCGTGGTTGGAGATGATAATGCCTTTGACTTTGCCCTTCGCCGTCAAAAAGACCTATTTAAAGAAGTTCCAATCGTATTTTTAGGCGTAAACAATGTAGAACGTGCTGTTGAACAAAATAACAATCCTTTGATGACCGGCGTCGTTGAAGCAGTTTCCATGGCAGATACGATACGGTTGATGGAAAAATTCCAACCCGAGTCTAAAAGAATAATGGCAATTGTAGATCCCACTCCCAGCGGGCAAGGTGATCTGGATACATTTTACAAATTGTCCGGGCAATTTCCCGGACTTGAATTTTCCCACTTGTCCCTCGCTGATATGACGTGGCAGGAATTTGGCTCGACCCTTGAAAATCTAACTGATGATAGCTCAGTACTCCTTTTATCTGCCTACAAAGACATCAAAGGTCAAGGCAAACTATTCAACGAAAGTCTGTCCTTGATTAAAACCCATTTCAGCGGTCCAGTCTACCATCTCTGGTATCACGGTATCGGACAAGGCCTGATCGGGGGTAAAGTAATCAGCCATCATGAACAGGCCAGTACCGCAGGAAAAATAGTTTTAGACATTTTAAACGGTAAACCGGTCAAAGAGATGAAAGTAGTCTCACAAAGCCCCAACCGCTATGTCTTTGATTACAATGTACTCAAAACCCATAAGATTAGTTTAAGCCTGCTTCCAAAAGAAAGTATTGTCCTAAATCGTCCATTCTCTTTTTTCAATGCTTACAAACATATCATCTTAGGGATCGGGTTCACCTTTGCTATTCTCATCACGGCTCTTTTATTCGCGCTTTTTAATATTATCAGCCGAAAAAAAACTGAAGAGGCGCTTAGATCAAGCCAGGAAAGATATGACCTTGCCATGCGGTTTGCCAATGACGGTTTGTTTGACTGGGAGATCTCCACAAACCAGGTATATTTTTCAACCGGATGGAAAAAAATACTTGGATATGACGATTACGAAATTCAAAATACCCTTGAAGAATGGGAACGGTTGACCGCACCAGAAGATGTCACCAAGGCCATGGCAATGACAAAGGAATTGATCCAGGGTAAACGCGAGCGGTTTGAAACTGAAATACAGATGCGTCATAAAAAAGGCCATATGGTAGACATTCTTGTACGCGCTAATATCATCCAAGATGAAAAAGGCAAAGCGATCCGCATGGTGGGCACCCACGTGGATATCACTCACAGAAAACAGGCTGAAAAAGAGCTGAGGATTTCCCAGGAACGATTTATTACGGTCTTGAATAGTATTGATGCCACCATTTACGTTGCAGATATGGATACCCACGAAATCCTGTTCATGAATCAATATATGATCGAAGCTTTTGGCGGGGATTTTACCGGCAAACTCTGCTGGAAAGTCTTTAGAGGAGAAACAGGCCCATGTCCCTCATGCACAAATGCAGGCTTAATAAATGAAAACGGTGAACCAACGGGTCTGGTTTCCTGGCAGGGGAAAAATCCGGTCACAGGCCAATGGTTTGTCAATCATGATCGAGCCATCAGATGGTCTGACGGACGGCTTGTCAAACTCCAGGTAGCAACGGATATTTCTGAACTCAAAAAAATGGAAAACCAGCTTCTACAGGCCAGAAAAATGGAATCAGTAGGTCGGCTTGCCGGTGGTGTGGCCCATGATTTCAACAACATGCTGGCTGTAATTTTAGGTAATATTGAAATCATACTTGACGACCTTGCCTCGGATAGCCCTGTGGCTTCAAATGTTCATGAGATTCAGAAGGCAGCCATGCGGTCTGTGGATTTGACCCGACAGCTCTTGGCGTTTGCCCGTAAACAGACCATTTCCCCCAAGGTTTTGAACTTAAATCACACCATTGAAGGAATGCTTAAAATGCTCAGGCGCCTGATTGGTGAGGATATTGATCTGGCCTGGTATCCAAGTAAAGAATTATGGCCGGTTAAAATGGATCCGTCCCAGGTAGATCAGATTCTGGCCAATTTATGTGTTAATGCAAGAGATGCCATTGACAATATTGGGGAAATTGTCATTGAAACGAACAACACGATTCTTGATGACGACTTTTGCAAGGCCCACGAGGGTTGTACTCCTGGCGAATATATAGGGGTCTTTGTCAAAGACAATGGCCACGGTATTGATCTTGAAACCCGGGAGAAACTATTTGAACCGTTTTTTACAACCAAGGAAATGGAAAAAGGCACCGGGCTAGGTCTTGCCACGGTTTATGGTATTATTAAGCAGAACAAGGGATTTATAGATGTCGAATCCGAACCGGGCAAAGGCAGCTTATTTAAAATATACATCCCCAGATGCGGCCTCCAGGCACCTGAGATCACTGCGGAAAACCTTTCTGATGCAAGCATGGGCGGCAGTGAAACCATCCTTATAGTCGAAGACGAACCTGCCATTCTTTCCATGGCCACCATGATGCTCAAACGCTTTGGTTACAATGTCTTGACAGCATCTTCGCCTGCCGAAGCATTGGATATGGAAAATGTGAACAGGGCAGGAATCGACCTGCTCATTTCCGATGTGGTAATGCCGGGGATGAACGGAAAAGACCTGTCAGAAAGGCTCAAGGAATATTATCCGAATCTGAAATGTTTGTTTATGTCGGGATATACATCAAATGTCATCGCCCACCACGGTATATTGGCAGATGGAATGCAATTTCTGCAAAAGCCTTTTTCAAAAACAGATCTGGGGAAAAAAATCCGCCATATTCTGGATAATGATTGAAATAAATCCAGAACAAATGATCACGAACCATCATTGGTTAAAAGCCGTTCCAGTTATTGCAAACCAAGGATCACCGCACATAAAAACACCAGACATGCTACTCCTGAAAGCATTGTTTCTTTTTCAACGCTTTTTCAATTATGATATTACGCTTCGCACAGGTAATCGTTTAAAAAATACGGCTGATGTCCTTTTCCATGATGGCAGATATTCAACATCGATTTACATACGTTTGCCCTGACCGTATACCGGATTTCGGTTGATCAGAATTGGAGATTAAGGTAAATAGGGGGACAATTATGCCATGACAACCATGAACTTAAATAATCCATGAACTATAAAACCATTACCAATGTACTGGGCAAGCTGCTGATCATTACGGGAACATCCCTTCTGGCACCCATATGCTGCTCTCTGATTTATGCTGAAGATGACCTGAACGCACTTGTTGCCACTTCAGCGCTTACCATTGCCCTTGGTATTCCTTTATGGAAGATATTCCGTCGTCACCATGACCTGAACATAAGAGACGGCTTTTTTATTGCATTTTTTGGCTGGATTCTAATTTCTGCTGTATCTGCCCTGCCCTTTGTATTCCACGGTTCAATCCCCTCATTTACCGACGCATTTTTTGAAATGATGTCAGGATATACCACATCAGGGGCCACAATTCTGACAGATATTGAGGTGGTGCCTCACGGCCTTATTTTCTGGCGCAGCCAGACACACCTGCTTGGAGGTATGGGTTTTTTAACCCTCACTATTATCTTTTTGCCCCACGGTATGGGTGGAGTTCGTATTTTCAGGGCGGAATCCAGCCCGGGCCAGGTGATCACCAGGGAAAAATTTATCCCAAGGAACAGGGATACCATGATCTGGCTTTGGGGCATCTACCTTGGCTTGAATCTGCTGCAAACCATTCTGATGTGCGCCGGTGGCATGTCTTTGTTTGACTCTCTTTGCCATGCTTTTGGAACAGTATCCACCTCAGGTTACTCACCGTATAATGCCAGTATCGGACATTACAACAACGCCTATTTTGACTGGATAATCATTACCTTTATGTTCCTTGGCGGCGTCACATTCATGCTCTTTTACCACCTGATGATGGGTAATTGGCGAACCATTCGCATTAATACAGAATTCAGATGGTATCTTGGTTTTGTTTTCTTTTTCTGCGGATTTGTTACCTGGATTCTATGGAAAGATAACACTTATCCGTTCTGGGATGCATTACGCTACGGGGTTTTCCAGGTCATCTCTTTGCTCACCACCACAGGATTTACAACAGCGGATTATGAACTGTGGCCCCAGGCCTCCCAGATGTTTTTATTTGCAGTATGCTTTATTGGAGCCTGTGCAGGCTCTACCACATCAGGGATCAAGGTGGTGCATTATGTACTGATTTGGAAATTCGGGATTGCCACCATCAAACAGATTTTTTTCTCCCCTATGTCTGTCATCTCCGTACGCATGAACGAACGCCCCGTGGACATCCAAATCGGTCAGTTAGCGGTCTTTTATTTTATCGTCAATATTTTCATGATACTGGGAGGTGGTTGTTTTATGGTCCTCTCGGATGACATGGACTATGTCACAGCTATGAGTTCAGTCATTGCCACCCTCATGAATATAGGACCGGGGTTCGGGGATGTGGGCCCCACTGAAAACTATGCTTTTATTTCAAACACTGGAAAATGGTTTTTATCCTGGCTTATGCTGGTAGGCCGGCTTGAGATGTTTTCCGCCCTGGTGATCTTCTACCCGTCTTTCTGGAAAAGATAACAGCAACACAAAAAAATACCCGCAAGGTTTTAAATTCAATCCTGCTGGTATTTTTTATATTGTTATATATCGAAATGCGTTACAAATCAGGCAAGAAAAAGTTTTTGAACATCCTTTAAGTTCTGTGACATACAGACCACAATTACCCGTTCATTGCTTTGAATCCGGGTATCCCCCACAGCAACCTGCCAGTTATTATCCCTGTGGATGCCACCAATCATGATCTTTCCGTTGTAGTAATCCCCCAACTTTGACAAGGGCGTCTTTGTTATGGGAGACCCTTTTGCAGCAACGATTTCTACCATCTCAGCATCAAATCCATGCAGATGCGCAACTGACAACAACTCTCCTCTGCGGATAAATTTAAGAATTTCGTTTGAGGCAAGTATCTTTTTGTTCAGGGCAATATCAGTTCCCATTGTGGCTGCCAGCACCACGTAGTCTTCCTTATTGACCAATGAAATGCATTTTCTCTGCTTTGCCTGTGTATCATTTGAGGTCATCAGGTGCTTGGCAAGCACGCAGCTCATAATATTGGTCTCGTTTTCCCCGGTGGCCGTGATAAACGTGTCCATATCCAAAAGTCCTGCTGCCACAAGGATGTTGGAGTCTGATCCGTCACCGTGCAGAATCTCGGTATGGCCCAGTTCATGCGAAAGTGTTTTGGCTGTTTCTTCATTTTTTTCAACAAGCCTGACATCAAAGGTTTTACCCAGCAGGTGAGCCACCCGGCTTCCCACAAGTCCGCCGCCGATGATCATTACCTTGTGGCGTTTTTGCTGATCCACACCGGTGATCTTCATCAATTGATCAAGATGCCGGCTTTCAGCCATAAAAAAGGCTTGGTCACCAGGTAAAAGCTCATCTTCACCACCGGGAATCAGGGTTTTTATTCCCCTTGCAATGGCAACAATTCTGAACGGGAAATCCTGATAAATACCGGCAATTTCCTTTAACTTTTTGTACGCCAGGGGAGATTCTTTATGGACCCGGCTTGCCATGGCCAAAATCTGCTCTTCAGCCACATCAAGGATATCATTTCCTGCCCGCAGCTTTATAAGCCTGAATATCTCCTGGGCAGCCAATTCTTCGGGGTGAATAATCAAATCGATTTTTAGGTCTTCGGCTTTGAGCATAGAGTCATCGCCACCGAACTCTGTAGATCTTACCCTGGCGATTTTTCTCTGTATCCCAAACCGGTCAGCCAAAAGGCATGACATCATGTTGACGGCATCATTATTGGTTACGGCAATAAGATAATCCATTTTATCAGCGCCGGCCTCTTTCCAACATTCCACACTCATGGCATTGCCTTGAATCAGCCGGGCATCAATGTCGCCGTCTGCATGGCGTACCATTTTGGGGTCCGGTTCAATTGCTGTAATGGCATAGCCTTCATGGACCAGGCGCTTTGCAAGGTAGTACCCAACTCCACCAAGCCCAAGGATTAAAATATTGGTGGATTTCGCCGGTTTATTTGATTTCATAGATGTCTTGTCTCCAGGTTTGTACCAATGTGTGCAAACAGATCACACAACGGGGCAAAAATACAGGTTACAACCTGAATTGTCAACTTTGAGCCCCATGTCCTTGGGGAAACTGTATATACAAATTCCGGCTCGTTGCTCCTAAGAAACGGCTGCCGTATTTTTTACAAAAATACGTCTGTGGCCTTTTTCTTAGATTAGGCGAACCTCTGTGACAAAACTTTATGGTGCTATAACTTAATGCGTTCATCCAGACGATGTTCTAAAGACAATACATCGCTTATTTGATTACGCCGAATCGTTATGACGTATCCAGTATAATACTGACTTCAAGTGCCGGTTTAAGGGTATTGGCTACAATACATCCCTTTTCAGCAATGCGGATTAGCTTTTCCACCAGGGCCACATCTGAATGCCCGGTTGAAACACGCATCTTCACAGCAGTGAATCTTGAAGGATTTGCCTCAATAGTGCCGCAAATATCAAGCGTGACATCAAAAAGCGCTGTATCCCTGGCTTGAGCTGCAGCTAAAAGGTTACTCATAAAACACCCTCCGAGCCCCATAAGTAAGGTTTCTCCTCCCATAGCCCCTTTATTTTGCCCACCTTTGCTTTCAGGACGATCCATCGTAACCTCATGATTTCTTGCAATACCCACTGAGGCTGTCGGGCCGGATTGAGAAACACGCACCTTTACATCTACAGAACCACTCACGATATCACCTTTTTATTGTGTTTTAAGTGTCTGGGATAAGAAGGACACAAAGCGATTCCATGACTTTTTATCGGCTGTTTCGCGGTAACGCTTGGACCCAAAGACGGTAAAAGCATGGGGGGCATTGCTGTATGCAACCATCTCATGGGAAACACCTGCGGTTTCCAATTCAACGGCAAGCTGGGCAAATGTCTCCATGGGGGCGACCTTATCAACAGAGCCGTGCAGTACCAGTATTTCACCCTGGGTCTTGGAGTAGTCCTGGCCCTCCGGGGTTGTCAGGCCGCCATGGAATATGGCAAAGCCTTTGAAATCAGCTCCAGATCTTGCCCATTCAAGGGAAGCAGCCCCACCGAAGCAATACCCGGCCACAACTGCCCTGGTTGTATCTGCACCTAATTTACGGGCATGTTCCAATGCACCATTCATAAGCATGCGCATCTTTGGCCTGTCTTTATATAACTGACCTGTCAGCTTTTTTTTATCAGCGATTTCAACAGGCCTCACCCCTTTCCCGAACAGATCCAGGGCAAAGACGGAATATCCAAGGTCGGCCAGCATGTCAGCCCGTTTAATCTCATAGGCTGTCATTCCGTCCCAGTCATGGATTAGTATGACCAGCGGGGATGATTTGGAAGGACTGGTATAGTATCCTTTATAGTCGTTACCTGCAATCTGGTAAGTGGTTGATTGCCCCTGGCCGGCATTGGCCTGGGTGACCAAACCAATGAGAATGATAAGAATAAGAATTTTTTTCACGACGATAGCTCCTTTGGTATAGAAGGATTGATATGATATCCATAATATACATCATTGAGCTTTCGTCCAGACCTAACTTTGTTTTATAAATATAATTCCCAATCAGGAAATAAGGTACTTCTCAAGGACGATTTTGGCTTTATCATCCTGATCCGTCACAATGGCAACAATGTTCTCGTCCTCATTTTGACCGATCATGGTAATGCTCCTGATATCCATATCATTATCGTAAAGCAGGCGCGAAACCCGGGCCAGTTCGCCCGGCTTGTCAGAAATCTTCACAAGGATATGCATATCGGGTACGCCCCTGTACCCGGCCTCATTTAAAACGGACAAGGCCTTATCATTATCTGAGGTGTACAACCGGATTCGGGCGAATCCGTCTTTGGCATGGGCATCGATTTTATCAATGTTAATCGTTTTTTCAGCCAAAAGCTCTGAAATTCTAACGACCAGGCCTTTGGTATCTTTATGTATAATTCTTATAAATTTCATCTTTTAATATTATCCGTGTTCTTTTACATCTTTAATGAATTCGTCGATCTGCTGCCTTGAAATGCCGGGCATGCAGATCAGGTGGGTCTGCTGGTCTGCTGTGGCCAACTGCCATTTTTCCCTTACCTTTGCAGATACTTCAGGAAAAACAATGGTCAAGGCATTTGGGTTGCGCCAGGCATCAATGCCGGCTGTTTTAAATGTATCCAATGCATACGCCGCCGTTTCAAGGGCATTTTGGACACGCTCTTTCATGCCCTGTCTGCCCATTTTCTTGATCATATACCATAAAAATAGTGGGGTCAGGCCGTTACGGGATCCGGTAATTGTGGTATCCAGGGATCCAATGTAGGCAATGGATCTTGCGATCCGTGACACGTTTGTTTTTCTGGCAACCACGACACCGCAGGGGATAGGAGATCCAAATGACTTATGGCCGGATACCGAGATACTGTCTGCACCATCATTAAAGTCAAATGCCGGGCGGGGATCCAGGAACGGGGCAATCCCGCCGCATAGAGCTGCATCC
>JAKSAU010000460.1 GCA_022361535.1 Desulfobacterales bacterium | reverse complement strand
GACCACCTGTTTGAGATGGGCCATACCCAGGTCAACTGGAACCTTGGATGTCCCCATTCCAAAATTGCAAAAAAGCAGCGGGGGTCAGGTCTGCTGCTTTACCCGGATAAAATTGACCAGCTTCTTTCAAAAATCATTCCCGGGATGAACCCCTCCCTTAGTGTGAAAATCAGGCTGGGAAGGCGAAACAAGGATGAAATTAATGACCTGCTGGCCATGTTCAATACGCATAAAATTGATGAAGTCATTCTTCACCCCCGCACCGGTGAGCAGATGTACACGGGAACATCAGATCATGATGCCTTTGAAAAAGCCCTGAATGCATGTGAGCATCCCATGGTATATAATGGTGATATTGTAGATATGAACTCTTATAGCAAAGTCCGAACTCGATTTCCCAATATTGACCGTATCATGATCGGCCGCGGCATCCTTTCAAATCCCTTTCTGGCTGAAAAAATCAAGGGTATTGATGAAGATAACTCCAATCAAACCCAGCGGCTTTCACGGTTAAAGGCTTTTCATGATGATCTGTTTGCCGCTTATGGAGAGGTTTTTGAAGGCCCCGGCCACCTTACCGGGCGAATGAAAGGATTCTGGAGTTATCTGGGGCCATCTTTTAAGGACCATAAAAAACCATTGAAAAAAATCCTCAAATCAACCACTTTCAAAGCTTATGTGGACCGGGTCAATGCTTTTTTTGATCTTGGCCTGGAATTTTGCCCGGACCGGAACGAATAAGTGCTCCGGCCCGGACAGTTATCTTGTTTGTCAGATGCTATACTTAATTAGTGTCTATCCCAAAATAGACAAATGTGTCATTTATGGATGACACTAAATGGCGGTTCCGGCCTCGTATCCCGCATGAACCGCATCAAAGGCCATACCAACCTGGGACGCATCACCGATGAGCTGGTATTCAATCCCCAATTCTTTTACCACTGATTCCAAAGGATTATAGGAGGCAGAGCCAGCAGCCACAACAACCGTATCTACGGCCATATCTATAATTTCTCCATCCTGCTCAATTTCAAGACCGCCTTTGGTTATTCTAACAACTTTTCCGGCTGTAATTGTTTGGACACCAAAACGACCAAGATCCTGCATCATTCCCCATTTGGTAGATTTACCAATATCTTTTCCGATGCGGTCGGTCATTTCGATAAGGCTCACCTGCTTACTGCCCTGGGTGGCCATCTCGAAAAGCGCTTCAGGGGTTTCTGCCTTGTTCACGAGAAGAAACTTGATGGTTTCAGCAGGCATTGTTCCTTCTTCTGCTAAGAATAATGCGGTTTCAACACCAACTGCACCGCCGCCAACGATGGCCACCTTATCACCTGTTGCCACTTTTCTCTCCAGAACATCCCAGGCACCGACCACATGGGGAAACTCCATGCCGGGAATGGGAGGCTCAAGGGGGCCTGCGCCTGTTGCCAGTATAACGGCATCAGGTTTTTCCTGTTCCAATGTCCCACTATCGACTTCCTGATTCAGTACAACAGGTATTTTTTCCACACTCACCTGGTTTTCCAAATCTATGGCAAACTGAGCAAATTCATCTCTTCCAGGAGGGGCGGCAGCAAGATAAAGCTGTCCGCCAAGGCGGCCGGACCGTTCATACAACGTGACATCATGTCCCCTGCGTTTGGCTGTCAGGGCCGCAGTCATTCCGGCAGCACCGCCGCCGATCACCATAACCTTTTTGGGGCTGTCGGTTTTTCCCTTTATATCCTTGTGTTCATGGCCTGCCAGGGGATTACATAAGCATTCCACATGCTTTAATTTAAATAGATTATCAAAGCACCCTTGGGCACATGCAATACAATGTACAATTTCTCTTTCTCTTCCCTCTTTAGCTTTTAAGGGCAGATCCGGGTCTGCAATGAGGCTTCTGCCCATGGCCACCATATCGCAGTATCCTTGTTTAAGCATATCCCTTGCTGTTTCAGGATCATTAATTCTGTGACTGGCTATTACGGGCACATCCACAGCAGACCTGATATCGCGTGCCAGGTATCCAAACGCGCCTCTGGGTACCTGGGCGACAATCTGGGGGACACGTGCTTCATGCCAGCCTACGTTGATACACAGCGCATCCACAGGACCATCTGACAATGCTTTGGCATATTCAATCAGATCAGACCTGTCATTTCCGCCTGGCATGAAGTCATTACCGTTCATTCTAACAATCAGGGGATAATCCGGGCCAACTTCCTTTCTAACAGCGTCGGCTACTTCAAGGCCGAACCGCATCCGGTTTTCAAGTGATCCACCGTACTCGTCAGTACGCTGGTTGGTCAAGGGAGATAGAAACTCTGATATCAGGTACCCGGTACCACTTAAAATCTCTACGGCATCAAACCCAGCCCGTTTGACCCTACCGGCAGCAGCGGCAAAAGAAGCAATGGTTTCTTTGATTTCATCAATTTCAAGGGCCTTAGGGGTCTCTTTTGTCATCCTGGAAGGAATTGCCGAAGGCGCTACCGGCTGTTTCCCGTTGAGAAAAAAGGAAAAATTGTACCGGCCTGCATGGTTGATCTGGACAGCGGACAAAGAACCGTTTTCACGGATGGCGTCAGCCAGGCGGGTCAAACCCGGCAGAAATTTATCATCATGGGTCCCTATGTTCTGGGTGTTTCCGGACAGTTCATCTACCGTGGCATATCCCACGCAGATCATCCCGGGCCCGCCTTTTGCCCTGCGGGCATAAAACTCAACGATCTGATCCGTGACTTCAAATTCCTGGGCCATACCCAAATGCATGGCAGGTAGATAAATTCTGTTATCTATCTTTAATTGGTTGATTTGAATCGGTTCAAACAAATGGTCGGTCATTATTCCTCCTCATGATGGGGTTTTAGTCCTTTGAATCCAATCAATTCCTTCTGCAGTGTCCGGTCAATTACATAGGCACGAAGACCTCTTGCCATCCGGGTCATCTCTAAAGTAAGGCTTGCGTTCTCCCTGAAATCTAAGTCTTTAGTATAAGTTTCTCTTAGCTCAATTTCTGCTTTTACTATTTTTTTTGCAAATTCAGGATAAAAGCCAAAATCACTCAGATCCATTCCCCGGTCTAAACAGGTTTTAAACTGGCGGGCCAGATCCAGGTCCTGATCATCAAAAAGACCGTCTTCCAGTGGGATAATCAGTTTAAGGCTGCACAGGATATCCAGTTGTTTGGATGTCAGCCCGGCTTCTTCTGCAAAGGCTTGTGCATCCATTTTATCTGCTGAGCCCCCAAATACTGTGGACTGCAGCTCCAATAAAGGCGTGATATCCCTGCCTTTGTCCATTTCTTTAAGAAGCCCTTTGATCGCTGCCAGGGGCAGACGGTGACTGGCTTGAATTTTCTTTATAAAACTGATCCGATCTACACACGAAGGATCATAATAGGCCATATTGGGGCTTGTTTTAACAGGTTGAGGCAGCAGACCCTTGTTCACATAAAGAAGAATGGTAGATTTGGCTACACCTGCGGCTTCTGCAAGTTCCTTCATTTTCAGCATGGGAGCGTTATTTTTATTTTTCAGCCGTCCTTTGGTGCTGGCCATCCGTCTCTCCCTGGTAAAGTATATATTCCTATAATAAAAAGTACAAACTGCCACTTTTCACTTTTTTTGCAAAAACTATAAAACCATGACTATTTATTGTCAACAGACTGCTGATAAAACTTGTGAAACTGCCAATGGATTATTTCAAACAAGAGGAAGGGTTATATGCTGAAAGATATTATTATAGGGAGTGATGAAAAGTTCAGTATGGATAAAAAGGCATCTACAAGAAGGTGGAATATCTTTATTCCACACTTGCAAAATGCCTCTCTATATTGTTTGGGAACCACCCATTAATCAATTTTTGTTTTCAAACGGACTGTTTTTATCGTCCTTGCCTGTCCCCCGACAGGCATCTCTCATTCAAGTGGAAATTCCCATTTTGGGCAGGATATAAATCTGAAGTAAGAAATACACGGCCACAAATCCACCTATAATCAATAGTGTTTCCATTTGAATTCTCCTGGGTATTATTTCACGTTTTTAAGCTAGTAACCTTGCTACTCTCTACGCCTTACTTATAATAACATATGTAAATTATAATACTTATTATGCTGATTTCCAGGTAAATGACTATAAGAACAAATAGAAAAAGGCTTGACCCCGACTCTAATCAAATGAGATTTACGCCCTTTCGAATAGGATTCGCAGCTTTTATACTTATAGCTTTAAGCGCAGGCATTGTCGTAGTATTTTTTGATAAGCCACAAGAAGATAAACAGGCAGCGGCGATAATACATGCCCCTGCAACAGTACACATTCCCCAAGAGCCGTCCCCTGAACTTGCAAACAAATCTCTTACCGTGTTTTGTAAAAAATACGCTGTGGATCCAGCACTTGTTATTAAGAATCTGGCATTCAAAGGAATCGCCATGAATCCTGAAAGCACACTCAATACAACTGCACAGCAGAACAATCTCAACTTTAGTACTTTGTACACAATGATCAGGGAGGCGGCCTTAAGCCAGAAGCAATGACTGAAACAATTTAAACAGGGCAGGTTCTGACCCTAAAAAAAGAGGAAACAAGATGCCTATTTTTGAGTATCAATGTGAAAAATGTAATGCAGATTTTGAAAAACTTGTTTTTAGCTCCGATGACCAGAGCCCGGAATGCCCGGAATGCAACAGCCAAGAGGTAATGAAAAAAATGAGTGCCACAAGCCTTACACGATCATCAAACTGCACTCCTAAAGGGTCTGGCGGATTTTCATGAGCCAGTTAAGCCATCTCGCCGGCGGCGAGTGAACGAGAGGCTGGTTATTATTTGTGATCATCAAGGGCATTTACCTGCGAAAAAATGAATAGGGTTTGCTTATCAATGTATATCATTTATTATATGAAAGAACCTCAAAGTAAAATAACTCAAACTGGAGATAAATAATGATTAAAGAAACAAAACGCATATTGTTTGCGTCTGACCTTTCCACAGATATGAAAGAGGTGTTTGAACATGCCGTATCCTACTCCACATACTCAGGAGCGGATATCATTGTACTTCATGTCATGGAAGAGGCCAGTAAAAACTCTGAAAAACTTGCAAGAATGGCTTTTGGAGAATCCCTTTACCAAAACCTGAAAAACGAGCATAAAACAGGGGCGCAGAACCTGCTTACGGGAAAAAATGTGGATGCCTTGCGTATCCGCCAGGCCATTGCAGGCTTTCTTGCTGATGGCGAGTCTGAAGATGCACCCGTAGAAACCGGATCTCCCATTGAGAAAATACTGGTAACAGAGAGTAAATCTGTTGCCGGTGAAATTTCCCAAACTGCTGTTGAAGAAAACTGCGATGCCATTGTCATGGGCTGCAAACGCCACGGTCTTTTAGCCGAAGCCATGGGGGACAATGTAGTCAGAAAAGTTCTCAAAAGGACATCTGTGCCGGTTTTTGTAGTACCCCTGGGCAATAATTAAAAAAAGACGCAGCTTATCACCCAACACAGAATTTTTTCACCTGTTCCAAATAGGGGGCCATACCATGCATAAAAATATCATTGTGGTTGGCCCCTTTGATTTCCAGCAAATATTTATCCGAAACCGGACACGTATCATACAGCGCCTGGCCATCGGAAAAAGGAATCAGGTGGTCAAACTGAGCATGGATCACAAGACAGGGGCACGAAACCTTTACCATCTTGTCAAGATTCCCCATGCCCTGTCCTTCCCGAAATCCGATCATGTCCGGGTCCAGCCCAAGCACCCTCAACAAAGGACCGGCATAAGCAAAGCCGCTTTCAATGATCAGGCAATGGAATAAATCACCATAGGACGCAGCCAATTCCAATGCAGGTGCAGACCCTAAGGATCTTCCCATAACACTTAATGGGCCTGTCATATTTCTATCTTCCAGCACTTCCTGAATAAAAAAGAGCACTTGATGACTGTCTTCGAGCATGGCGCGGACTCCGGGTTCTCCGGATGAATCCCCATACCCCCGATAGTCAACGACTAAAAAGTTCACCCCGGCGCCCCGGGTGAAAACAGGGCCAAGACTATCATAATCCGGAACAATTTCCCCATTACCATGGAAAAAGAGTAACACTGGCGCGCTTGCATCATGTAAGTGCAGAGAAGCCCCTACAGTGTTACCGTCCTTGACCGGGATCATCATGTCTTCACGAGCTTGAGCCTGAGGCCTTTGAACAGGACTTTTTCTGGGATGAAATAAAACCTGCGACACCATGGGCTGGTCCAATACACTGTATATATGATTGTCATCCATTTTGTATCTCCTTTATGGTTTGTTTTCCCCTGGCTATAGTAACCCCTATCCCCACAACGGCAATGGCAGTGCCGGTAAACATGGCATATTTAAACCCGGTCATAAAAAAAGAGGATAGCTCAGAAGAGTATTGATCCAAGCCTATGCCCTGGGTCAACCGGTTAAATGTATGGGAAAATATTCCTGAAGCCAGGGCAACACCTATGACCATTCCAAGGTTTCTGGCCGTTGCAACAGCACCTGATGCAACCCCTCGGCGGGCCATTGGTACAGCGCCCATGGCTGCCATACTGTTGGGAGAAATAAAAAGTCCGATTCCTAAGCCTGCCAGAGCCAACCTCCAAAAAATCTCAAAAATCCCGGCTGACGCAGTCAACGTGGCGGAAAAGGCAAGGGACAAGGCAAGGCATCCCATACCAGTACTGCACAACATGGATGATCCAAGCCGGTCGGACAATGTTCCGGCTAAAGGGGAAACCACCAGCAACAGTATAAAGGGAATAATCATCATGGCTCCTGTCCGGGACGGAGGAAACCCACAGGCAAGGCTTAGGTAAAACGGCATTAAAAATACTAAAAAAAAGAGTGCAGAAAACATAATCAATGAGGCTGCCAGGGGCATTACAAACATTCTGATTCGAAAAAGACCGGGATCCAGTATCGGGTGGTCAGCCTTTCCGGCATTTATAGCCACCCCGGCAGCAGCGCCGAGGCTTATGAGCAGGCAACTGATTGTTTGAAATGAAAACAGCCCCCAGTCCTGGAGTCTGACCAGCAAAATCACAAGCCCTGCTACCATACAGACCATACACAGGCTTCCTAAAAAATCCATCGGTTCCCGACTGCCATCTGTCTTCTGATTTTTAAAAATTCTACTGGCACATACCAGGGCATACACCCCTACGGGGATATTAATATAAAATATGACAGGCCAGGAAAAATATTCGAGCAGGAAACCTCCGACAACAGGTCCCAATGTCAGTCCGGCTGCCACGCTGGTACCGACAAGTCCAAGGGCCTTGCCACGATTTTGTGGTTCAAACACATCTACAATTAAAGCCGGCGAACATGCCATGAGCATAGATGCACCAATTCCCTGAACAGCCCGTGAAAAAACAAGCCAGCCCAAATTTGGTGAGGTGGCACACAACAAAGACCCAATAGTAAAAACACCAAACCCCAAGCGATAAATACGCGGACGTCCCACAATATCTGACAGCCTTCCAAAAGTCATAAGAAAGGAAGAAACAAACAACAGGTATACAGTCACCACCCATTGAATTGAAGCCATGGTCCTTGACATGTCCGTCATAATATAAGGCAGGGCCACATTCACGATGCTTGAATCCAACGTAGACATGAAGATGGATAGTGCCACCAGGAAAAACACCTGCCATTTTTTATCCACTTGGTCCTCCTGAGTACGCACTCATCTTTTCAACTTGTATCCACATAAAAACAAGCAAAAGTATTCGAGACAAAGGCTTACATTTAAAGGGCAGAACAAAACACTTATTCCAAGAATACAGCTCATATTCTAAGGAGTCGCTTTCGCCTGCAATACAGTTTCAAGCAATAATACCATTTATTTACGGCCACGAACTCCCTGCTTTTGATAAATACGAGAGTATGGTATATCCTGGCTGAAAACAAGAAAAATTAACCCTATTTGAGGAACACATGGCCACAATTAAGGATATTGTACTCATCCATATGGAAGATACCCCGGTCTCTTTTGCCCGGGTCGAAAGCATTTTACCGGATCACAAAAAAGACTGGTACCAAATCAAACTGCTCATGCTCCAGATCCCCCTTCAGGTGGTCACCTGGATACTAAAGGACGACTACATCAACGGCGGCGATTTTTTCATGAACGGTAAAAAAATGCGGCTTGAGGTTGTGGAATGTCCACAGGATGCACTCGGAGATAACTTGCCTTCCAAAGAACCCAAAAACGAAGACGCCGATTCTGATAAAGACAATTCCAAAACTGAATCCCAGGGGAAAATCATCTCGTTTTCAGACCTGAAGAACAACAAGAAGAACCCGGAAGCCCGAACAGATTCTGATCCGGATTCAGGACCGGAACCTGAGATTGGCTGATCGTATCCCAATTTTATCAGCTTCTAGAAGAACGGATATTCCAGGGTTTTATATGCCATGGTTCCTGGACCGGATCGATAGGGGAACCTTTATCATAACCAATCCGTTTAACCGGAAGACAAAGATTGTCGATGCAACGCCTAAAGCAGTACATACCATCGTGTTTTGGTCTAAAAACTTTGGCCCTTTTTTTGAAATGGGCGCACACAAGATCCTTAAAGAAAAAGGGTATAACCTTTTTTTCAATTTTACCATCAACACACCTGTACCTGAGTTAGAACCAGAGCTTCCGGATCTCGAAGATAGACTTAACCAGATGGCAAGGCTTGCAGATGCCTTTGACCCGAACCAAATAAACTGGCGGTTTGACCCCATCTGCTTTTATGAAAGGGACGGATGTACCATGACAAACCTGGACAGCTTTGAAAGCATTACAGACCGGCTGTCAGGCATAGGTATTAAAAGGTGCATCACAAGCTTTTACGATCCGTATAAAAAAGTAGATGTAAGGCTTGCCCGGCTATTCCCACATGGCAAACTTAAACTTATTGACCCGAACACGGTAACCAAAAGCCAAGTTATTGAAGATATGGCAAACACCTTGATAAAAAAGAGGATAAGTCTTTCCCTGTGCTGTGAAAAAGAACTGATAGACCAAGCAGGCCTATCCACGAAAGTTCAATCAAGTGCCTGCATCGACGGCAGGCTTTATAAAAAACTATTCGGTGGTAATCCTGAAATAGCCGGTGATTACGGACAGAGACGCAAGAAAGGATGCCAATGCACCAAATCTGTTGATGTGGGAGCCTATGATCACCACCCCTGCCCTCACAACTGCCTTTTTTGCTATGCCAGAACAGAATTTGACACCCGTAAGAAAACAAAACAGATATGAAGATCAAAGACCTTAACATCAATGGCATTACTTTTCTGGCACCCCTTGCCGGTATCACCAACTTGCCCTTCAGGCAGTTGGTCAAAAGCTGCGGATGTGCAGTGGTATGTTCGGAAATGGTCAGTGCCAAAGGCATTTTTTATAATTCTGAAAAAACATTAACTCTGCTCAGGTCAGATGAGGCTGAGCGCCCATTGTCAGTTCAAATTTTTGGTTCTGATCCTGAATCCATGGGAAGAGCAGCGACCTTTATCCATGAGATGGGTACTGCTGATATTATTGATATCAATTTTGGCTGCAGCGTTAAAAAAGTTGTCAAGCAAGGGGCCGGAGTAGCCTTGATGAAAGAACCTGAGCTTGCAAAAAAAATACTTGCCGCAGTACGCAACGCAACAACCCTGCCTTTTACCATCAAAATCAGGACCGGTTGGGATTATTCAGGCGATCAGGCCATGGCATTGGCAAAAACAGCTGCAGATCAGGGTGTGGATGCCATTGCATTTCATCCCCGGACAGCCACCCAGGGTTTCAGGGGACAAGCAGACTGGTCACAGATCACGCGTTTGAAAAAACAAATCGATATACCCGTCATTGGAAACGGAGACATCAACACACCGGAAGACGGGGCCAAAATGCTATCTCAAACCAATTGTGACGCGCTTATGGTGGGCCGGGCAGCCATGGCTAATCCTTTTATCCTTGAACAGATCGAAACTTATATTTCACAAGGCAGTTACACTCGTCCTGAGCCAGGTGATATATTCAGAAAAATGGAAGAGTTGACTCGGTTGTATGTGGACTATTTTGGAGAACAGCCTGCCTGCAAAATGCTGCGGGGCAGGCTGTCATGGTTTGTTAAAGGATTGCCCGGGGCATCGGCTTTTAGAAAAAAACTGTCTGGTCTTACAAGCCAAGCCCAGACCCTGGAAATGATCAAAACGTTTGAGGCAGGTCTTAGGATTTAATATACTCTGCAGTCCCTTTAGACGAAACGCCGCCTCTCGGGGTAAATTCACCGGTCACCTTCATGCTCAGGGGACTTAAAACAGAAACCAAATCATCCAAGATCTTATTGACGACATGCTCATAGAACATTCCCACATTCCTGTATTGCATCAGGTAATATTTCAGGGATTTAAGTTCAATCAAGTGGGCGTCGGGCCTATATTCGATGATGATGGTACCATTGTCCGGCAAACCGGTCATCGGACAGACAGAGGTGTATTCAGGCTGGGTGATTGTAATATCTATGCTGCGCTTTGATTTGTAATCATATGTAATGGGTTCGAGCAAATCTGTTTTTATGACATCCGGTGTATCAACTGAAAAAGGGGTGTCATAATGTTTGTTTTCCATTTATCTGTTTTCCTTTTCTTAAATCTTATATCCTATTGCCTTGTGGGCTGGTTTTTTTTCAAATGCCATGGTATCATATGACATTAAAGTATTCAATACGGCTTGGGAACAGGCCATCGGAGGGCAGTTTCGACAAAAAGGCACAACACCTCGCAAGGTTTGGAAATCATAAAAAATACTTGACAACCAGCCTGAAAAAATAGATAAATACCCTGCATTCTGTTAGAATGATGTTAAAAAAATCCATTTTTGCTCGCATATATCAGGGACGATAGAAACTTAAAGACTTGCTTTAACGTTTATTCTTGCGGCATAGAGTTACATTCCTAAGGGAGGAAGCAAAATAAATGAACGACTTTTTACAAAGCCTTCGCAATGGCCAGGCTGAAAAACCACGCACACCTAAAACGCGTAAAAATTTTGATAACTCGTACCACTATTCGAGCGGTCCCAGGTTTCATTCTTATGGCGGCGGTGGATACCCCAATCCCAATACTAGAAACCCACAGATGAAGCGCCAAGCTAACCCCGGGATGCCCCCCCAGGCAGGCAACCAAATGCCGGTTGAGGACCAGGGCACCACTTTGCTGGCCGATCTTCTGGACAGCTTGAACAACCAAGTGGAAACACTGGTTAAAAACCAGGAATACATGATTACAGTACAGGAAAGAACAGCAGATCTGCTTCAACGCCAGGCCGATGCCATTGAAGTGATCATGGATCATCTGAATATCTCTCCTGACATGAACATGCCTGAAGCTCCCGCTTTTGAACACCACTATGTATCTTCCCAGGAACCTGAAGATGATCTTGACGAAACCGTTGAAGATCTGCTCAAAGCTGAGATTGAAGAAGAACAGAAAAAAACAGCACAGCCTGTGGTAAGAAAAAGAAGAAAAGTGGTTGCAAGTGCTCCGAAAGCACAGCCCCAGGGCAATGCAAAGCTGCTTCCCAGAGATGAAATCATGGATATTATCAATAGCATGAGGGAAGAAGGCGCAACTTATGACCAGGTTGCCAAGCGTCTTATTGACCTTGGCCAGCCGACTTTCTCAGGTCGTGGCGAATGGCATGCGCAAACCATTCATAGGCTTTGCAGCAGAAAATAATTTTTCTGAATAAGAAATAAACTGGCTGAACAAAATAAGCCTGCCGGACAGCACCTTGTCCGGCAGGCTATTTTTTTTCCTGAAGCCTTGCCATGTGGGCATCCCACTCAGCCGGAAGCATCTGTCGCTTCTGGGTATTGCACGCTTTGCAGCAAGGGACCAGATTAAATTTTTCTGATTTACCGCCACGGGCGATGGGGATCACATGATCCATGGTTAGCTCTTTAGGCGGGAATTGTTCCTGGCAATAGTGACAGATTCCGGTCGACCTTTTTCGCTTCCACCACTGGCTTGCTTTAAGCTGCCTGGCCTTGGCGCGCTCTTTTTTCAACACAGCTTCGTCAGTAAAGGTAAAAAAAGGATCCATATTATTCGCCCCGGAGAAATTTAGTAACCGAATTCACTGAGGCGACGTTCATTTGATACCCAGTCCTTGGTCACCTTAACAAAAAGCTTAAGCAAAACTTTGGATCCAAGCATTTGTTCTATGTCTTTTCGGGCACTTGATCCAATACGTTGCAGCATGCTTCCCTTTTTGCCAATGATAATACCCTTCTGGGATTTGCGAACCAGATGAATACTGGCATGGATGACAATCAGTTTCTTTTCCACTTCAAATGCATCTACTGTAACGGCTGAAGAATAAGGGATTTCCATACCCGTAAGCCGGAATACTTTCTCCCTTACGATTTCACTGACCATGAATTTTTCAGATACATCAGTGAAGGTCTCTTCAGGATAAAGCGGCGGCCCTTCAGGTAGATTTTTCTCAATCTCGTCAAGCAGATTGTCCACTTGAACATTCTTTTTAGCAGACACCGGGACGATGGCCTTAAAATCGTAGAGACCACTGAACTCCTCCACCAGCTCATATACTGCAGCTTTTTTGGATAAATCAATCTTGTTCAGGCCTAAAATGACTGGTTTGCCAGCATTTTCAAAGCGCTTGACGATTAGCTTTTCCGCAGAATAATTCCGTGACGCCGTATCCACCATAAAAAGGATGAGGTCCACATCAGCCATGGCCTGAATTGCCTGGTCTACAATACGTTGATTCAGCAGGGTAGTGCTTTTGTGTATCCCAGGGGTGTCCAGGAACACAAGCTGAGAATGGGGACGGTTCACAATCCCCAGAATCCGATCCCTTGTGGTTTGTGGTTTTTTGGACGTAATGGATATTTTTTGACCCAACACCTGGTTAAGAAAAGTGGATTTACCGGCATTGGGCGCGCCGATTATCCCTACAAAGCCGGACCGGCTGATTTCAGTCATATGTCGTCTCCTTCATCATACCAGTCAATAAGGTTGTTGATCTCATCCAGAATGGTTTTCCTGCCCTGCCGTGTTTTGGCAGAAAAAAGGATCACCCCGTTTTTATCCCGGTTAAGCTGACTGCAAATGGCATCCATTCGTTTGGCCTGCTTTGTTTTTGACAATTTATCCGCTTTTGTCAGCACGACAAGATATGGCAGACCTTGAGATTCCAGATAGCTTGCCATATCAAATTCTTCTTTTCTGGCATCTCTTCGAATATCGATAAGCAGGATTAATCCCAAAAGGTTTTCCCGGGTGGACAGGTAGTTTTCCATCATGGGCTGCCATTGCGCCCTAACTTTTTTGGAAACCTTTGCATACCCATAGCCTGGAAGGTCCACAAAGGACAAATCATCATTTACAAGAAAAAAATTGATCAGTTGTGTGCATCCGGGCCGTGAACTCGTCTTAACCATACCCTTTCTTTGGATCAACGTATTGATCAAAGACGATTTCCCTACATTGGATCTGCCGGCAAAGGCGATTTCGGGGAAATCATACTCCGGATAATGGGCGGGCTTAACCGCACTTTTAACAAATTCTACCCCATGGATTTTCATGTATATGCCTTAATGTATTCTTCCATCCGGTCCATACCGATTTTTAGATTTTCCAGGGAATTGGCATAAGAGAACCTCAGGTACCCTTCCCCGTTGGCGCCAAAATCAATCCCCGGTGTTACGCCGATATGTGCTTTTTCAAGGATATCAAAAGCCAGACCATAGGAATCCATTGATATATGCTTGGCATTGGCAAACACATAAAAAGCGCCTGTGGGCTCTACAGTAATGCCAAGTCCCATTTCTTTGAGCCGTTTAATTACAAATTTGCGGCGCTCATTATACGTCTGGCGCATCATGTCAGTTTCTTTTTGGGCTCCTGTCAGGGCTGCGGCTCCGGCCAGCTGAATAACAGAGTTGGCGCAGATAAAGAAATTTTGCTGCAAAACCTGTAGCGCCCGGACAAATTCAGGCGGTGCAATCAGATATCCCAGACGAAGTCCTGTCATGGCAAAAAGTTTTGAAAATCCATTAAGGACAAAAGCCCGGTCAGTAAATTCAAAAATGGAATGATCTTTACCCTCGTAGGTCAAACCATGGTAAATCTCGTCAGAGATAATATAAAGTCCGTGTTCTTCAGCCACGGCAACAATCTCTTTCATCCGTGTTTCAGGAATGACATTGCCGGTAGGGTTAGACGGAGAGTTAATAAAAATCGCTTTTGTTTTTGGCGTGATCTTTTCCCGGATGGCTTCGGGGGTATAAACAAATCCTTCTTCTTCAGAGACCTTTACAGTTACAGGTACACCCTGGACATAGTGAATGAAGTTGGCATAACAGGCATAGTGCGGATCGGAGATGATAATCTCATCGCCCGGATCAACAAGGGCACTGAATAAAAGAAGCATGGCCGGAGATGTTCCCGAGGTCACAAGGATGTGCCCCGGGTCTATTTTTGTACCGTAAGTACGCTTGTGATAGTCACTGATGGCTTCACGCAGACGCAAATCGCCTAAGCTGTGGGTGTAACAGGTCTCATTCTGGCAGAATGCCTCCACGCTAACCTTATTGACGCATTCAGGCACGTTGAAGTCGGGCTCACCGATCTCCATATGAATCACATCAATCCCGTCAGCTTCCATCTTGTGAATCTTTTCCAGGACATCCATGACGATAAACGGTGTTATTTTTTCACATCTCCTGGCCACTGTCATTTTAGATCACCTTATTCAATGCATATTCAATAATACCTTCAGCCCCTTCCTTGAGCAGCGTGGGAATCAGATCCCTTACTACACTGGTCTCCACAACCGTTTCCACGGAAAACCAGTCAGATTGATACAAGGAGGCAACCGTGGGGGCATTGAGACTGGGCAGAAGTTCAACGATATCCGGCAATTTTGATTCAGGCACATTCATTTTCAGCATTACGAGCTTGCCAGCAACAAGTGCTGCTTTGAGCAACATGGCGATCTGTTCGATCTTTTCTCTTTTTGCCGGATTTTCCCATGCCTTTTTATTGGCAATAAGCTGTGTGTTGGTTTCCATTACCTCGTGGATCACCCTGAGGTTATGGGCCTTGATGGTGCTCTCGGTCTCAGTGATCTCCACAATGGCGTCGGCCAGACCGGAAACAATTTTTGCTTCAGTGGCTCCCCAGGAAAACTTCACATTAACATTAATACCACGGTCCTGGAAAAAACGTTTGGTAAACTTAACCAGTTCTGTTGAAATGGTTTTGCCTTCCAGATCTTCCAGTGTTTTAATGGGGGAATCATTTGCTACTGCAATGATCCAGCGGGCCGGCCGGGCAGAAACCTTGGAGTAAACCAGGTCGCAAACCACGTGAACATCGGATTCATGCTCAGCAATCCAGTCCAGACCGGTTAAACCGGCATCAATAACGCCGGATTCAACATTAATGGACATTTCCTGTGCACGGCAAAGGGCGCATTCAATAGTTTCATCGTCAATATCCGGGAAATAACTTCTGCCTTCTACATTAATTTTCCACCCGGATTTTTTGAACAGGTTGATTGTAGCATTCTGCAGGCTTCCTTTAGGGATGCCGAGTTTCAATATCTTTTCCATTATTTGTAAACCTTTTCCGGGTCAAACACCCGCTCTTCAACAATTTTAAATTCATTACCTTCAACAACTCTGAAAAAACAGCTTTTATACCCTTTATGACAAGCAGCACCGCCCACCTGCTCCACCTTGATCACAACGGTATCAAGGTCGCAGTCTACACGAATCTCTCTGACATGCTGTACATGGCCGGAAGATTCGCCTTTTTTCCACAATTTATTTCTGGACCGGCTGTAGTACACAGCCGTCC
The DNA here is from genome assembly GCA_022361535.1 of Desulfobacterales bacterium. Next base: position 665 of record JAKSAU010000460.1, on the reverse strand, counting down.
CGGAAGACAAGGTCTCCTCAAAGGCCTCTTTGTTCATGTAGGCCAGCATCAGGACCTCACCGGTCTCAGCATCCTGGGCAATGGCAGGGATCAACCCGCCGGTTTTCTCAAAATCAAGTTCTGGCATGGAATTCTTTAGTCCTTTAGTCTAATTTCTGTTTCTCAGATAATCCATATTAAAACCTTTATATTTAATGGGTTGGGGGAAAAAAGTCAATTTATATATTCAAGATCTCCCATATACATACGCATACCTTACTATCCCAATATTAAAAACGTATTATTTCATCTTAACCCGGCCTTGATACGGGTAGGCGTTTCCGTTAAACCTCTCCCGGTCGTCCTGACCGGAAGAGGAGCGGCAGTCAGCATGCCTTTCTGTCCATGACGCTATCCTGCCTGACGCCACTCCACCGCCCACCCGCACCAAGGCCTAAACACCCAGACAGATTTATAGTCCTTTAGCTTCACCCAACCAAAAGCAATTTCACTTGCAATCCTTGCAATGGTCAGGATAATCTCCGATTATGTTGATTATCATTTCCATCTCAAATTATTTAATTTTATAATCGTTGGATTTCAAAACAAATTCATAATGAAAGCTGAGAAACGATCAGAAATATTAATGTCCGAATTGAAACCGAAACATTGGTTTGAGTTGATCT
>JAKSAU010000983.1 GCA_022361535.1 Desulfobacterales bacterium | reverse complement strand
AGATCAACTCAAACCAATGTTTCGGTTTCAATTCGGACATTAATATTTCTGATCGTTTCTCAGCTTTCATTATGAATTTGTTTTGAAATCCAACGATTATAAAATTAAATAATTTGAGATGGAAATGATAATCAACATAATTGGAGATTAAGCTTACTTTTGATCTGATTGCAAGCTCATTCCCATGACTCCTCTATTCAGTTTCATTTTTTAAATGTTTAAATTATGTTTTTTGCATTACTGTTTCAATGCCGTAAGAATCTCAAGGGGGTGGTCAATAATATGATCCGGTCTCGGAGTGGCTTTTTCCAGTCGGGAACGGGTGGCAAACCCTGTGGTGACGCCGATGGTCTGCAGAGATCCGTTTTGAGCTTTTTTTTCCGCATTCTGAGCCGTCAGAATGTCACTGGGCTGGTCTCCGATATAGACGGATTCAGACAGGGATGACCCGAGTTGGGAGAGGGCCATGAGCAAAGACGTAGGATTTGGCTTCAAGGGAATGGAAAGATCTTTATTGACTCCGATCACCACATCGAAATAGCCGGCGAGATCGTGATGGGCAAGGTTGTCTTCCAAAACCTGCTGGTCATTAGATGAAACAATCCCTAGCTTAACCCATGGCTTCCGGCCTAACTCCGAAATTACCACCTTAATGCCGTCCACCAAGCCCACGGGATGGGCTGCATGATAATCTATATAGGCGTCATAAATCGCCTCTCTATCTTCTTCCCAGTCAAACCCCAACCACTTATAAAATTCGGGGAAAGGCTCGATAAAAGAATCTTTGAAGCCTGCCGGATTCTCAAAAGGCAACTCCACACCAAACTTGCCTGCAGCATAGCCGAACCAGTTGAAGGCATAATCCAAGGAATCTGCAATTACCCCGTCAAAATCAAAAAGGACAGTATTCATTATCATGTTTCATTTATTCCTTGATGAATAATATTAGGTAGTCTCTCTGGCACACTGTTATTTCCTTTATTCCGACCCTCTTGGACTCCCTTGTTTTGGTTCAGTTTTATTTAAATACTCAACCCACTTTTCATCCATTCCGTAATAAAGTTTGCTCCTACAGCACCCACAATTGCTGGAAAAATATATAATAAAACTCCCACGCCAGATCTTACATCATTGGGACCAGTACAATCAACCAACTCGGATGCTTCTATAGTTAATTGATTTAATGATGTGCAGAGAACTAAAAGAATAACTGCAATAAAAATAGTATACCCACCTGCTACAAGATACTCAAACCATCTTTATGTCTTTCAACCAGAATTTTGGCTTTAATGAAATTCAAAGTTTTATAAACGATAATTGATAAAATAATACCGAAGGCAATAGTAGAGAAAAAGGATACATAGTTTGGCAGCCAATACAAAACACTTTCAACCATAGTGTAACCCTCCCTTTTAATTACATTTCTGTTTTCGATACTCCCAGGGTGGCGCCGGGTTTTATCTAAATACTCAATTTACCAATCAAACTAACTGGTGTTGGTAACGGATGTTTCTCTTTTTTCGACAGGCAAGATTATAATGTATTAAATGTAACTTGAATTAATAACCTATTTAGGATTCTTCAAAAAATCTTCAAGTGTAACCAGTTTTTGGTTGCACTTTGGACATACAACCAAGGGAGCCTCCTTATTCAACGGATAAGGAGTTTTACATTCTATGCAAATCTTATTGGCTAAATTTTTGAACGCTTTCTTTTCCTTTATCGCACTATTCCTGCCTTTCCAGAAAGAGTATATACCAACAAAAATAAAAAACAGACCTAATGGATATTTCCCATCAGAAAAGTCCATGTAGATTCCATATTTTTTCCAATAGTATTGCGGTTGAATAACTATTGAAACTCCGAAAATAATTAATGGAATTGAATAAAATAAATACAATAATCTGACCTTTAAAAATCAATTTTATTGGAGATTATCCTGATCTATAAGCTGATGGCAAGATCCTTTTTCGAAAATTGCAGATTACATGGTATAACCCTTACCCTTTTAACGGAAGTGAGTACCCAAATATAATGAGAATAAAATAGAAGAGGTTAAAAGACTGTTT
>JAKSAU010000333.1 GCA_022361535.1 Desulfobacterales bacterium | reverse complement strand
GATGATCTGATTTTACACAGCAGAATTTGCATCGATACAGGCAGCCATCGGCAATGGTTAAAGGAATGACATCATAGTCCACATGCCGTGTGTCAGGCGGAAGTACAGAAACCCTATCACCGATAATCTTGTTCAGCTCCTGTGCCCGTTTGTGCAGTGTCTGGTCATCATGTGCAAGTATCTTTTCAATCAAATCCCGGGCATGAGGGTACATCCCCTTTGTATTTGCCATATACAAATTGCCAAACAATTGACTCCACTGGGCCATGGCATTCATTACAACAGGATTTGAAAAATATTTGATTTCCCAGACCGGATTGCTTGTATAGGGCAGACAGGGCAGATAATATTCCCCCATCCATGACACAATCCCGTCATCCCCGCTTTTATCGCCTACTGTATAATAGACCCAGTCATTTCCGGCAGTTCGCTTAAACTGCTCTGCCGGGTGGGGCCAGTCCGGTCTGAGCCCCCGGATGGATTTAATCTCTCCATTCAGGTTGAAGCAGAATTCAAAATCCTGTGTCCGTATTTCCGAGTATTTGCCAAACCTGAGTGGAAATGTTTGTTTAACACGCTTTTCAGGCCCGCTTTTCTCAACACTGATTCTCAAATACTGCGGCTGCTGCATAAAGTGCATTGTAATCTACCTTTTACATTTAAGATTACTGCAATCAGTAAACAGCTTTTTTAGTTTTGTCAATTATGCCGGTTCCTTATTATACTGATCCCCGATTATACAGATTACCGATTATACAGATCACTGGTAAATACGCTTGCTGCCAAACACGTGAATTGTCCTTGTGCCTTTTTTACACTCCCCCCATTGCTCAGTACCTTTGGGAATAAACAGTTCATCACCTGGGGTTAAGATAATTTTTTTGCCGTCTAAAAATGCCGTATATTCACCACTGACACAGATCATATACTCGTCAAAACCATGCATATGTGGTTTTGATGTTTTATCTGCATGGCACTCCCAAAAGGCTGCTTGAGAACCGTCAGCACCTTCAAAATAATATCCTTCTATATTTTCGGTGTTCTGTTGGTCAGACGGTACCCTGTTCACAGGATTTTTCATGAACTCAGGAAAGCTGTTCATATAAAAATCTCCGGCTCTTTTCTTTCACGGCATGCAGCCTGCAGTTGTTTGATTGCTCCGTTAAAGTGCGGATCAGTCATTTGCTTGGCTTGGGACGGGCAGTTTTTGATACATGCAAAACAGATCATACACTGCCACCGGTTTATTTTGGAAAAATCTGCGGCATCAATGGCATTCGTGGGGCAAATGTCCGCACACTGGCCGCATTGG
>JAKSAU010000560.1 GCA_022361535.1 Desulfobacterales bacterium | reverse complement strand
GTGGTATCACTCCCGGAAGTCGTGACATCGTCGAGGCGATTCAAACCAACAGTATCGCCTTTATGAGCAGCACGGGACTGGCATTTCCTTTAGTGGCAGCAGCCAGCAAAGCCGTGTCGTTTCTCAGCACTCACCGAGACCTGATCACTGGCTTGCAGGAGAGAACCTTGCTCCTCAAGCAAGGCTTTCGTGACATCGGCTTTTCGATGCCCGAGACTCCGGTGCCTATTCTGTCTGTCACTTATGGCGATGAAGCGAAAAACGAACGTCTCCGAACGCTCTTGTTGAAGAACGGCATCTACCCTCCCTTCATCCACTATCCCGGTTCGCCGCCCGGGGGACATTTCCGCTTTATCTTGACCAGTGCGACAACGTCGGCACAGGAAGAGCTTTTAGTCGAAACCGTGAGGTCTTCATTATGAGTGTCCGTTTTCCTGCACGTGTTCCATTGGGGTTCTTCCCCACTCCATTGGTCGAAGCGAGAAGACTGTCGGCCCATTTGGGTGGCCCGCGCATCTGGATCAAACGCGATGACCAGAGCGGATTGGCCTTGGGGGGTAATAAAGTACGAAAACTGGAATACCTCGTTGCAGATGCCCTGGCTCGTGGTTGTGATACCCTGATTACCGGTGGCGCAGCCCAATCGAATCACTGTCGCCAAACCGCGGCCGCCGCAGCTATGCATGGACTGGCCTGTCACTTGGTCTTGGGGGGGGAGCCTCCGTCATTGCCTGCGGGTAATCTCTTGCTCGATACGCTCATGGGTGCCCAGTTGCACTGGGCCGGTGACTGTCGCAAGGGCGAAACGATCCCCGCGCTGGCCGAGCAATTGGTCCAGCAGGGACATACGCCCTATTGTGTCCCTTACGGCGGCTCGAATGTCATAGGCGCCACTGGATTTGTGGAGGCCACACGCGAACTAACCGAGCAGTTGAACGCGATGAAGGAAGCGATTAGTCACATCGTATTTCCCTCGAGTTCCGGCGGCACCCAGGCGGGATTGATCGTTGGCAAAAGACTCTACCAGCAGGATTACCAGATCGTCGGTATAGGCGTCGACAAGGAAGATTTCAGTGCGGGAACCATAAAAGAGCGAGTGTGTGAATTGGCCCAAGCGACCGCCCATCACCTCAACGCCGACATCACTATCCCTAACGATGACATCGACATCCGTGACAGCTATTGTAAAAGTGGCTACGGCGTAGTAACAGATACCGAACGCAAGGCGATCCGTTTACTCGCCGAAACCGAAGGGCTCCTCGTGGATCCCGTCTATACTGGGCGAGCTTTGGTCGGCCTACTCGATTTGGTTCAGTCAGGTGAACTGACCACTAAAGACCGAGTTCTCTTCTGGCATACCGGTGGCACACCCGCCCTTTTTTCCCATGCTCCGGATTTGGTCGATCCGTTGTGATCGGTAGATGGTTTCTTGTTCTTATAATCTAAAGATTTCAAGATTGACAAAAGGGGGGGGGGAGAAAGAATGAAGTTGTGTAATTCAAACTAGGAGGTAACCATGCTAACCGTAGAACAGCTGAAGCCTTTTCTCTTGCATGAACACTGGGTCGTGCGCAATCACGTATCCTCTTATTTCAATGAGGGACAGATTCTCGATCCCGAGATTACTTCGTTGGTTCTAGCGGCCTGTGAAAAGTATGGCTATCAGGAGAATCTTCTCCCCTTGGCTCAGCTTAGCGGTCAACCGGTTGATGAAGACGCTTTTATGCAATTGCTACAGACGTTTCCCGAAACCGATAGTGCGAATGTACGGTATC
>JAKSAU010000142.1 GCA_022361535.1 Desulfobacterales bacterium | reverse complement strand
CGTTTGGCAACACCCTGGAAATCCAGTTTCATCAGCTCTGCTTTAACTTTGGCAGAGTCAGTGGTACCGGCAGCCTTGATGCCTTTCAACAGAGCGGTAGCAGCATCATATGCATAAGTGGCATAGGCAGCAATTTTACCATATTTAGGTACATAGCGTTTTTCAAATGCTTTGTATTCAGGCGTATTGGGATCAGTGTAGCCGTAAGTCAAGAAAACGCCTTCAGCAGCGTCTTTGGCAACTTCCATGTACTTGGGCTGGAAAACGGCATCCTGGGTAACGATCTGGGATTTCATACCCAGACGTTTGGCCTGCAGCGTCATCATGGCAGCAGGAGAGAAACCCTGCAAAGACATGTAATACACATCAGCGTTGGCTTTTTTGGCCAGAGTCAGGATAGCGGAAAAGTCTTTGTCGCCCTGGTTTACATGCTCATGGGCAAGAACTTTCATTCCCATGCTTTCGGCAGCTTTTTTAACGCCGTCAGCCAGACCCTGGGAATAGGTGGTTTTATCATCTACGATAAACAGGGTTTTTGCGCCAAGCTGTTCTTTGATGAACTTTGCAGCAGCAGGAGCCTGGTCATCGTCACGGCCGCACATACGGAACATGTAGGGAAGGCCTCTGTCAGTAACCTTTTCATTAGTGGAGGCCGGGGTAATCATGATAATTTCTTCTTCATCCAGAACGTCGGAGGAAGGAATGGTGGAAGAAGAACAGTAAGCACCTACAACACCGGCAACTTCAAGGTTAACCAGTTTGTTGGCTGCAGCAACTGCCTGTCTGGGGTCACAAGCTGTATCCTGGGGAAACAGTTCGATTTTGTCGTAACCGGGCATTCCGCCTTGTTCTTCAAAAACTTCAATGGCAGTGAGGACACCGTTTTTAATGTCTGTACCATCAGAGGCATAGGGACCTGTCAGCGGACTCATGGAACCGAGCTTCAGGGTTTTCGCGTAAACACCGCCCACGAGAAATGGAACCAGGATAAGGCCCATTGCCAAAATTGAAACAACTCTTTTTCTCATTTTCTCCTCCTAAAAATTATTGGTTGGCAGGCTGACCAAGATATGCCTCGATTACCTTTGGATTGTTCTGGATTTCAGACGGATCTCCTTCGGCAATTTTCACACCATGATCAACACAAACAATATGATCACACACACCCATGACCACTTTCATGTCATGCTCCACAAGGAGCACGTCAATGCCGAGATCTTTTATGCGTGCAATATCATGCATCAACTCTGAGGACTCGCTGGGATTCATACCTGCGGCAGGTTCGTCTAACAGCAGAACCTGGGGCTCCGAGGCAATGGCCCTGGCGATTTCAAGGCGGCGCTGCAGGCCATAGGGCATATTTGAGGCCACGGTATCGGCGAATTTATCAACGCCCATAAATGTCAAAGCCTCCATGGCTTTTTCTTTTATCCATGCCTCTTCCCGTTTCTGAGACGGGGTTCTTAAAATGGAACCGATGACACCTTTTCCCGCCCGGCAATGCCTGGCCACCATAGCGTTTTCAACAGCAGTCATGGCCGAAAACAACCTGATATTCTGGAATGTCCTTGCGATCCCCTTTTCAAAGATCACATAGGGCCGTTTTCCCAGTATACTTTCGCCATTAAAGACCACATCTCCTTCCGATGCCTGGTACACACCGGTGAGAACATTGAAAACAGTGGTTTTTCCGGCCCCATTAGGTCCGATAAGGCCTACGACCCGGCCATTGCCGATCGTAAAACTTAAACTGGACAGGGCGAGAAGGCCACCAAACCGAACACTGATATTTTTTAATTCTAATTCAGCCATTGCGACGATCCATTAAGATTAAACCCCTAAAATCGCTAAAAAGCGCATCTATAGCCTATTTGTAGCTTTCTGTAGCCCATAAAGTTTGGGATGTCAACACTTAAAAAGTGTGTTTTATATGGCGGTACACCATGAAACCAGTATCGACAAAGGGCTTGTCCTGATATTAATGGTCTAACCATATTATTTCCCCCTCAGCAGTTTGTACACGTCAAGCATTTACAAAACATTGACATTGACATTGACATTTGTTTTGATTTCTGCCACACTGACAAAAATCAATGGAAAATGAGAAAAGCAAAAATGAGACCACATCTCACAGAGAAGCAAAAAAAACTTTTGGACTATTTACAAGCCCATCTCGACCAAACCGGCGCCACGCCAAGTCTGCGGACCATGGCTGCTGATATTGACATCAGCCACGCTGCTGTAGCCCAGACGCTGAAACTCCTTGAAGACAAGGGATATATACGCAGGCAGGGCAGATACAGCCGAACCATTGTCCTGTTGGACGACACAGGTGAAACCGCTACGGAGTTCCGCCAAAAATCCATACCCATTGTTGGCCGGATCACTGCCGGCCTGCCCATATATGCCAGCCAGGAATGGGAAGGCAGCCTGGTAGTGGATGCGTCACTCTACCCCGGGGACCATTTATTTGCGTTACGGGTCCAGGGCCAGTCCATGAAAAACGCAGGCATCCTGGATCGTGACATTGCCATCTGCAAACCCAGGCAGTATGCCAATAATAAGGAAATCGTGGTGGCCCTTCTCCACGGTGAGGAAGCTACGGTCAAACGATTTTTCCTCCATCCCGAATTCATTGAACTTCGACCGGAAAACCCGGAATTCAAACCCCAAACCTATGGATTTGATGATGTCATGATCCAGGGCAAGGTCATCGGAATTATCCGGCCGGCCGATGCCATGGAAGGAGAATAGCCGCATGGAACGTCTCGTTGCCGGTACAAGCGGTTATTCTTACGGAGAGTGGGTGGATGCAGGTTTCTATCCTAAAGGTACCCATGCCGGCAATATGCTGCCTGTCTATGCAAAGACATTCAAGGCCACGGAACTCAACTATACCTGGTACCAGATGCCCAAGGCTCAAGCAGTTGAGCGTATGGCAGACCAGGTACCGGACGGTTTCAGGTTCAGTGTCAAGCTGACCCGGACCATGACCCATGAAGTAGATAAAGCCCGATGGATCAAAGAGGTTTTGATGTTCCGCCAGGGCATTGCCCCCTTGGAAACCCGCGGAATGCTGCTGTGCATCCTGGTCCAGCTGCCCCCGTATTTTTCGCGGACTTTGGACCGGCGCTCTTATCTTGCCGCGCTGCTTGACGAGTTGGCAGGCCTGCCTGTTGCTGTGGAATTTCGCCACCCTTCCTGGGTCAACGACAAAGTATTCCACGAATTTGAGCGGCGAAACATCACCCTGGTAACAGTGGACGGCCCGGACCTGCCTCACCTTTTCCCCAGGCTGGACATCGTTACTAACCCGGCCCTTTTCTACCTGCGGCTTCACGGTAGAAACAGCCAGGGATGGCGGTCCGGAAACATGCAAAAGCAGTTTGATTATGATTACAGTGAAACCGAGCTCAAAACCCTGGCCCGCACCATTCAAGAGACGCTCATGCCAGGAACGGACAAGGGCGCTGTATTTTTTAACAACCATGTCCGGGGCCAGGCCCCTAAGAACTGCCTGCGCCTGAAGGATATTTTGTCGGGCAGTTAAGTAGCATGAAACCCCGGTCCATCATCCATGTAAATATCGCAGACTTTGCCGCCCGTATTGAGACCTGCCTGTGCCCCTCCCTGAAAGGTTCGCCTGTGGTTATTGCCCCGCAAGGTGCACCCAGGGCAGTGGTCTATGATATGAATGAAGCCGCTTTTCAGGAGGGTATCCGCAAAGGCATGCCCTTGTCCCATGTCATGCACCGCCATCGTGGCATCCCAATTCTCCCCCCTCGGTTTAACCGTTACGAGCTTGCCATGAAAGAGATACGCAAGCATGGGCTGGCCTATACACCGGCTGTCGAGTCAGGCATTGGCGACGGCCACCTTTTTTTAGATATCACAGGTACAGGAAGGCTTTACGGCCCGCCGCCGGATGTGGCCTTCCGCCTGAAAAAAGCCATTAAAAAAGTCTTTGGCCTTGACCCCATCTGGTCTTTGGCAACCAGCAAACTGGTTGCCAAGGTGGCCAGCCGGATAGTCAAACCCTTGGGCGAATATATTGTAGCCCCCGGCGAGGAGGCAGAGTTTCTTGATCCGCTGCCCATCAAAATCCTGCCCGGCCTGTCCCGAGAAGAGATAAACACCATTACCCGGTTCAATCTTGTAACCATCTCCCAGGTGCGACGCCTGACACCGGCCCAGCTGAGCATTCCCTTTGCCGGACGCGCCGGCCATATTCATAAGCTTCTTCAAGGCCAGGACTTAGACCCGGTTACTCCGGCACCCGGACCCGGCCTGACTGCAGACCATGAGTTTCCCACAGATACCAATGATACAGATGATCTCAAAGCTGCCCTGTCACGTTTAACCGACCGTATAGGTTTGGGCCTGGATCGCAGGAAATGCCATGCACGGCAAATATCCATGTCTATTTCCTATTCAGACGGCGTACGTCACAAGACCTCGTTACCTTGCACACCAACCGGCAGCCCTTTCTTGTTCAAACAGACCTGGGACCTGTTTCTCAAAACCTGTAAGCGCAGGGTCCGTATCCGCCATCTTGCCCTGTCCTGTCTCACAGTTCCTGCCGCCCCTGTCCAGGCAGACCTGTTTCAACGCCCTGATCGAAACGTTAAAAAGACCAAAACCAGTAGAACTGCAAAGGCGGTTAACAAAATCCGCACCCGGTTTGGGGCCACGGCTGTCATGACAGCCGCGGCATTGCCTAAACCTTGTGAAACACGCCATCTTGCCACAGATTTTCGCTGTGCAAGCTGATTTGCTTTTTTGAGGACTTGCCATGATTCCATTGACTGTCCGATCCCATTATTCACTCATGTGGGGCGTGCCATCTGTCAGGCAGTTGTGTTCCCGGGCAAAGGAACTTGGATACAATACCCTCGCTCTGACCGACACAGACAACCTTTACGGATTATGGCCGTTTTTGGCAGCCTGTCGAGAATATAATCTTAGACCGATTGTCGGTGCGGAACTGACAGATCCGAATTCAGCCGGACGGGCTGTCTGCCTTGTAAAAACCAATGAAGGATACAGCAACCTGTGCCGGCTGATCACCCGACGGCACAGAGATAAAGATTTCAGTTTAAAGCATGCCCTCCCAGAGATGAGCAAAGGCCTTATCACTCTCACCCGCTCCCCGGAACTTTTAGCTCACTGGTGCAGTCTTCGGGTCAAGGGAATGGACCTTAACTTAGGTGCGGCCTTGCCCAGGGCACCTTTGTCTTCGGCCCATCCTTTATGCCAGCTCGCCCTAAAAAACGGCATCCCCATGGTGGCCACACCGGGCAGCTTTTTCTTACACCCCCAGGATCATGATGCCCACGCCATGGTCAGGGCCATTGATGAAAATACAAGCCTGTCACGGATTGAGCCGGGCAACCTGGCACCGGCCAATGCCTTTTTAGGCAGCCCGGAACACTACGCCAAAAAATTCGCCGTCCTGCCGCAGGCCGTCAAAGCCACCTATGAACTTGGGGACCGCCTTGAATTCCAGGGGCCGGATTTTGGCATTGTCATGCCTCCTTACAAGCTGCCACAAGGCCGAACAGCACAGGAACTGCTCCGGGAAAACACCATGGCCGGTGCCACCAAACGATATGGGTCCAGCCTTCCGGGCAATGTCATCCAGCGTATTGACCATGAACTGTCCATTATTGCCGAAAAAAACTTTTCATCGTACTTCCTGGTGGTCGCGGATATTGTCAGCCAGGCGTCCCGGATCTGCGGCAGAGGGTCAGGCGCTGCCTCCATTGTCGCGTATTGTTTGGGGATCACCAATGTCTGCCCCATCAAGCACAACCTTTATTTTGAACGATTTCTCAACCCGGGACGACAAGACCCGCCCGATATTGACGTTGACTTTGCCTGGGATGAACGGGACGGCATCCTGAGCCGGGTATTAACAGAGTTTGGCAACCAATCTGCCATGGTTTCAAGCCATATCCTGTTCCAGCCCAGAATGGCTGTCCGGGAAGCAGCCAAGGTGTTTGGACTGCCTGAGGCTGAAATCAAAAAGGTAACAGCACGATTGCCCTGGTTTTGGAAGCAGGATCAAAAGGCTGCAGACCTGCTCGAAATCATCAAAGCCAAACCGGAATTCCGGGGCATGGACTTCCCTGATCCCTGGCCCCGAATCATGTCCTGCGCCAAGGCCTTGATCGGCGCGCCAAGATACTTGTCTGTCCATCCGGGCGGGGTCGTGATCACCCCTAAGCCAATCGACACATATGTGCCCGTGGAAACTGCACCCAAAGGCATCCCTTTGATTCAGTGGGAAAAGGACGCAACTGAAACCGCAGGCCTTGTCAAAATAGATCTGTTGGGCAACAGAAGCCTTGGGGTTATCCGGGACTGCATTGCCCGCATTAAAGAAACACGGGGCCAATTTGATGACTTTCAAAACCAGGATCCCGAAGATGATCTTGTCACTCAACAGCAGGTGGCCCAGGGTCTGACTATGGGCTGTTTTTATATTGAGAGTCCTGCCATGCGACTGCTCCAGAAAAAATCCAGGCAGGGGGATTTCCGCCACCTGGTCATCCATTCCAGTATTATCAGACCGGCAGCCAATGAATTTATCCGTGAATACCTCAAGCGGCTTCATACAGGTGTCTGGGAACCGATCCATCCTTTAATGGAGGACCTTCTGGATGAAACGTTCGGCATCATGGTTTACCAAGAGGATGTCTCCCGCGTGGCTGTGCGACTGGCCGGTTTCACCCATGCCCAGGCTGACGGCCTTCGAAAAATCATGTCTAAAAAAGATAAGCAAAGAGAGTTGTCTGCCTATTATACGGCTTTTGCAAAAGGGGCCCGGACCAAAGGGGTCGCACAGGAAGATGTTGACCGTATCTGGAAAATGATCATTTCCTTTTCAGGGTATTCATTCTGCAAACCCCACTCTGCCTCCTATGCCAGGGTGTCTTTCCAGGCAGCTTATCTAAAGACACATTATCCTGCAGAGTTTATGGCAGCGGTCATCTCCAACCAGGGAGGATTTTATTCGACCTTTGCCTATGTGTCCGAAGCCCGGCGTATGGGGGTTGTTATCCAGGGACCGAACATCTGCTCCAGCCAGGTACACTGGACTGGAGAGGACGGGCATCTTCGCGTCGGACTCATGGCAATCAAAGAATTGACCCGCAATACAATGAACCGGATCATTACTGAACGAAACAAGAAGCCCTTTTCCAACTGCTTTGATTTTTTCTCCCGGATCACCCCCAGGGAGGATGAAGTACCGGCTCTAGTTGACAGCGGCAGCCTGGACAGCATCAATGACCATCAAACCAGGGCGGCGCTGCTGTGGGCTTTTTCCGCCTGGCAGGCCACCCGGAAAACTGCGAACCCCTCTTCCACACTCTTTAACCAGGCTCCCCCTGATATCCCGGAGCTGCCCCCGGACCAGCCTGCTGTCCTTCTGCGCCGGGAATTTACCGTACTCGGATTTCTGCCGGGCACCCACCCCATGACCCTGGCAGCCCCCAAAATTAAGGAATCCAACACGCTAAAAGCCGTACAGCTTCCTGGCAAGGAAGGCCAAAAAATTTGTTTTGCAGGCTGGCTTATTACCGGCAAACTGGTCAAGACCAAAAAGGGCGATCCCATGAAGTTCCTAACATTTGAAGATGAGACAGGTATTGTAGAAACCGTTTTCTTCCCAAAGGTTTACGAAAGGTTCTGCCACATCCTGGAATATGGAAGACCTTATATTCTCACCGGCCAGGTGGAATCCGAATGGGGTGCCCTGACATTGACAGTCACCTGCGCCCGGCACATCGAATAAATCCACAAATATGTAATTTCACCTCAGCGTTAAGACCGGACACTGTTTAACCTGATGAAACACTGCATAAAAACCAGCTATATTTAGAATTATTTATATTGCTTCTATAGAAAATTACAAATTTGAATCTTTAAACATATTCAAACTAAACATTTTTGTAATTAAAATCTAGTTTTTATCTTTGCCCCCCAAAATAGTGTGCTTTTCCCCTTCAAAATAACTGAATAATTTTAGATGGATACATAACCAACAAAACAAAAATCTGCAATTTGGTATGGCATTTGCTCTTTGTAAAAACAATTTTGTTAATTTTAATTT
>JAKSAU010001196.1 GCA_022361535.1 Desulfobacterales bacterium | reverse complement strand
TTTATCTGGTAGCAACTTCGATACCCGAGCTAAGGCCTGTGCAACATCACCGTAAGTTGCATCGCGATCGCCACGGAGTAGTACTTTCTCGGCGGGGAACTTTTCTGCCTGCGCTGGTAGAACGTGTTCCAATGCGTCGCTGCTTACGACTTCTTTTCCTACGTAGATCTGACCGTCTTTATCCACTGAGATTTCCATGGCTTGGTTCTCCTTTTGGAGCGTAGTCGAATCAGCAAAGCCCGGGCAGTTTACGGGAAAGCCGCGTACGATGGAGCTGTGCATCAGCGTTGCTAGCAGCAGTAGAATGATCAGGAAGATCGTGTCCAGCATCGGTGTTAGATCCGCTGTTGCTGTTGGTTGGTTCTGGGATGTTGTTATCCACGGTAGGTTGGGCTTGTTGTACCTGTCGGATCTCACAGCAAATCCTCCCAATCTTGAGCATGGCTCGTTCGGTTAATCGTTTAAAGGCAACAGTAGCAACGGTGCAGGCAATACTGATGATTAGACCGTAGGCTGTTGTTTGCAGCGCAACACTGATGCCGCTGCTAATAGCTGTCGGGGAGGCCGAGGCCATGGCCCCGACCCCGCCGAAGCTAGTGGCCATCCCTAAGACTGTGCCGAGAATGCCTATCAAGGGTGCAATCTTGGCGAGTAAGTCGAGCAGACCTAAGTGTGCGTTCATAACCGCGGCTTGTTCGGTTACGGTCTGCGCTAACTGCTCGTCACCGGCACCGGGTTCCAGGCAGGTTGCGACTACCTGATGGAGGTAGTGACTATTAGGATGTATGCAGAGATGACCTTTTTGTCCCTCTCGACTCAGTATTTCAGGAGGAATAGGACGGTAGCGCAACGCCATGCCTACCCAAAACCAGAGTCGATCGATAATCACGGCCAGGCCCAGGGCGGATAAGAAACTCAATGTTAGTATGAGAGGATCCTGGGTTGTGATGAAGTTTTGTAGCGTTGCAGGAATCATGTCTATACTCCGAATTTAGGATTCAGGGTTCGGGGTTCAGGGTTCAGTGACTATCAAACCCTAAACCCCGATATACTGACTAATTGTCCAAATAGACCAATGAGAGTTCTGTTTGCATGGGTTTTACCCGCAGGGGACAGAACTCGGTGACCTTCGATAGGGTACGTTTCTGAGACATCCCCAACATGGTCCTGAACACGTTACTCTCAGCGTGTGGATTTGCGGTTTTGGCCTTACCGGATTCCAGCAGGGCGCGATCACTCGCGGATAGAGCATTATTGATATCCAACATCTGACGC
>JAKSAU010000848.1 GCA_022361535.1 Desulfobacterales bacterium | reverse complement strand
GAAAGGTGACGCGCAGGCTGGTCAGCCTGTTTTGTAAGATCAACCCTTGCCAGTGCATCAGGAAGCTTTTGCCTGACCGCCCGGGTTTTAAGGCTGTTTTGCCAGAACCTGAAATTGTGACCCTGGTGAGCGCAGATGGATAGTGCAAGATTTTCTGCAACAGTAAGATTTTCAAAAATATGGGTGATCTGAAAAGATCTTGCCATACCTTTTCCGGCCCGGCGATGGGCTGCAAGCGTTGTGACATTTTCTCCATTGAACTGAACCCGGCCCTTGTCCGGCAGGATATCGCCGCTGATCTGGTTGACAGCCGTAGTTTTCCCGGCACCGTTAGGGCCGATAAGGGCATGGATATGCCCACGGGTCACACTGAAGTTAAGACAGTTTGTCGCCTGGACCGCACCAAAGGATTTGTAAAGGTCTTTTACCTCAAGGATGCTATCAGCCATGGTGTTTTCCTTCCCCTGTCAGCAAACCGAACAATCCCCGTTTGGCAAAAATAACAACCAGGAGCAAAAAAGGGCCCATGTATATCATCCAGTGCTCAGTGTACATAGCTAAAGTCTCCTCCATGAACAAAAATGCTGCTGCCCCCAGAACCGGACCGAACAATGTTCCCATACCACCGATCAGCACCATGACCATAAGCTCCCCGGACAGGGTCCAGTGCATCAGGCCCGGGCTTACGTATTCTGTCTGGTTCGCCATAAGGCTGCCGGCCAAACCGGCGCCGGCACCTGCAATTACAAAGCAAACCAGCTTATAGGTGTAAGCGTTGGCGCCCAACGCATTAAGGCGACGTTCGTTATCGCGGCCTCCCCTGAGTACCAATCCAAAACGAGATCTGACAAGCCGAGAGCAAAAGAACAGGAAAGCTGCCAGCAAAAAAAAGCAAAGGTAATAAAACTGGATGTCGTTCCCCAAATCCATTCCCGGCAATGTTGACCTGGAATACAAGGAAAGCCCGTCATCTCCCCCGTACTTTTCCAGGGAAACAAAAAAATAATAGAGCATCTGGGCAAAAGCCAGGGTGATCATTATAAAATGCATCCCCTTGGTCCGCAGGCTTAACGCACCGAAAACAAGGGCGAACAATGCGGAAATCACGACAGCTAATGGAATCACAAGAAGACCGTTCTCACTGCCCTGGCAAAGAAACGGCCATGTGAACAGCGGCTCCGCTTCCGAACTTTGGAAAAAAAAGATCCCAACAACATAGGCACCTACCCCAACATAGGCGGCATGTCCAAGGCTGACCGTTCCGGCATATCCTAAAAGAAGATCAAGGCTTACTGCTGCAATGGCATAAATCAGCACCCGGCTGAAAAAAGAAATATAATACTCTTGTCCTATGAGGGTAGCAATTCCAGGCAGCAGCAGTAAAATTAAGCCGCCCAATGTAATCAGGGCTATTTTTCGTTTGGTATAATTCATCAGTTATGGGCAGGAAAAAGTCCTTGCGGCTTCCATACGAGAATGGCAGCCATTAGAATATAAATGGACATGGAGGCTATGGAGGCGGCAGCCCCGTCTGCATGGGCTGCAGGGAACACAAGACGGAACAGATCCGGCAAAAAGGCTCTGCCTAAAGTATCTACAAGGCCCACAAGCAGGGCGCCTGCAAGGGCGCCGCGGACAGACCCGATACCGCCGATGACAATCACCACAAAGGTGAGGATGAGGATGCTTTCTCCCATGCCCGATTCCACGGCCAAAATCGGCCCTGCCATCACGCCGGCAAGACCTGCTAAAAGGGCTCCCAAGCCAAACACCCAGGTATAAAGCAGGCGAATGTTAACCCCCAGCGCACCGACCATGGCTCGGTTGGAGGCACCTGCCCGGATCTGCATCCCAAGTTTTGTTTTAGAAAAAAG
>JAKSAU010000407.1 GCA_022361535.1 Desulfobacterales bacterium | reverse complement strand
GGGTATATTTACCCGTGTCGGTTCGAGCCCGACCCCCGGCACCAAAAGAGTGTGGGTATAGCTCAGTTGGCTAGAGCGCTACGTTGACATCGTAGAGGCCAGCGGTTCAAGTCCGTTTACCCACACCATTTTTATTTAATTCCATTTTGCTGACATATCGTTGACAATTATCCTAAAACCCGGCTTATTGCTTGGGTTATTTTTTATTGAGCAGAGTCTTTCATTTTTTCGGTCACATGGCTATAGGTATTAGTAGTGACATTATATGTTGAATGTCCCAGAAGATACTGAGGGGTTTTCATGTCTCTTAGGGTATCAAAGGAGGAAGTAATACCCTAGAAAGGACACCTTGCCGGATCAGGGTGGTATTTAAAATTATAACCCCCGGGTGTTCACCCGAGGGTAAGTGGTTAATAGGAAGCAAACTTTAATATTTTCTGCAACCACTAAAGCTACTTAAAATCAGCAATATCAGTATTAAGAATATAATAAAAGCGCCACCACCATAGCCGCTTTGTGCATCAACACCAAAATCTCCCATTAAGCTCACCTCCTTATTGGGGTGTGATTATGAGTGCTTACAATATTGTATGAGTTATAATTAATTTTGTTACTTGGAATTGCAACCGAATCCAAAGAGATTTTTTAATTTGCCGAAGTAATAATTAGATATACGCTATCAAGGAGTAAATGTGTTGAAAAAAACTATATTTATTATCTTCTTGGTATTGTTAATAGCATAACAGGATTTGATAACCTTACACAAGGTGCGTTGCAGAATTGATTTTTAGTTCATACGACAGTGTAAATAATACATACAATTTTCAAGCAAGTATCGTTAACTTTAATTGTGTTAAAGTCTAACTAATAAATATGTTTAAAAAAAGGGAGATAGTTCATTAAGAACTACTCCCTTTCTAAATAATGCGAGCTTAATTATTGTTTATTGTAAAGTTAATTTCTTTTGAATTTTTATTGCCATAGATATCTTGCGCATCTACTAACAATGAACAACTTCCATTATACTCTGTTGAGTCAAAAGCGAAGCTCCAATTATTAGTTCCATACATTTCTTCCCAAAAAACAATTCCTAAATTATTATGTACCTGAACATCTATAAAATATATATCACTATCATCTTTAACTGTTCCAGAAATTATCACTTCGCCTGATACTGGAAAGCCAGGTCGAGGAGAATTTATAGTTATCTCCGGAATATTGAACTCATGTTTTACATAAAAGAAACCGTCTTTAATTTTAATTTCTTCAGTACCAGCAAAAGTTCCGGAAAAACGCCCTGTTACCAAACCATCAGCAAAAGACATATCCAAATCAGTTAAATTAATACTATCACTATGATATCTATTTTCATCTAGAGATAAGGATGAAGATTTTACTGCACTACTACCCGTGTCAAATTCTT
>JAKSAU010000244.1 GCA_022361535.1 Desulfobacterales bacterium | reverse complement strand
GGGAGATGTAACCGACCGCTCCGTGGGCAATGGCGGCCGATGAGACGATGCCCACCGATGCAACCGCCAGCCCGACGATGAGGAACAGATGTTTGGAGCCGAAACCGGCTTCGGCAAAATGCGCCTCCGCGGCGGCATAGGGCAAGCGGCCCGTCAGTTCGGCGTAGCAGGCGGCGGGGAACAGCATGACAAAACCGGCGAGCAGGAAGGACACGGGAGCGAATTCGCCGGCCCGCCCGATGACTTCGCCGATCAGCACATAGATGCCCGCGCCGACCGTGACGCCGAGCCCGTAGAAGATGACATAGGGCAGCGTCAGCGTCCGCTTGAGCTTTGACGAGGCGGCGTAGGTGTCTGTCTCGTTTGCCATGGCCTCACACAGTCCGGTTATGTGATGCTCTCAAGTCTTCAGTGTTTCACGCGTGCGGGGACATGTCTTTGCGCGAGGTCAATGTCCGAATATGGATGCATTGGACCGGCATCGCCTATTCCTCGGTGCGAAAGACGGTGTGCTGGACGATAAGAATGGTTGCCAGCGGCGCGGCGACGCCGGTGACTGAGACGACAATGAGAAGCCAGCCGAGGGAATCGTAATTCGCGGCTGTGATGATTTCTCCGGTCATCCGGTCGCGCACCTCGCGGGTCACCAGAAATGCCTGGTTGAGGTATTTCGTCAGCAGGCTGCTTGCCGAAAGCGCCAGATTGGTGAAGGAAGCCATGACCGCAAAGAAGGTGGCCTTGAGCTCGCTGGGTGCGTTCTTGGCGATCCAGGCGAGCATCGGGATCATGGCGATCTGACCGAGCGGAGATTCGACGGCGGTATCCATGACCGCGATAAACCGGGCGTCGACAATGCCGCCGGTCAGGGGGCCGGTCCATTGGTGCAGCCCGTAATAAAGGCCGATATTGGGGAGCGACAGAACACCTGCGGCGACGGTCAGCAGGATAACGATGTGCGAAATGGTTCGCGAAGCGATCAGCGGGCGCAGGATGATCATGCCCGCAAGGGTCAGAAGCGATGTGATCAGGGACAGGACCGAGAGGAATTGCTGATCGAAGCCGAGCACATCGATTTCGAACCATGTTGCGCCGGCGCCGGGGCGCGGGACGGCCCTGAAGACGAAGATAATGATCGCGGTGCCGATGAGCGCCTGTGCGTGGGCCTGGTCGAGCTTTGCGATGAGCTGGCGCATGAGCGCGAGAACAATCGCGATCGAGCCGAGGAAAACCACTTCCTGCGACGAGGCAATGCCTGACAGGCCAACTGCGAGTGTCAGTGCCACGAAAGCAATCCCGCCGACAAAATACCAGTGATTGGGTTCGGTTTTTTCCACCGGCCTGTCGACCTTGGCGGCGATTTCTTCAGGCGACAAGCCCCGGCGAGCGAGCATCCGGCGCCGGCGGTGGCGCAAGATGGCCGCAAGGAGTACGCCGGAGATCGAAATTGCGGGGATTGCCAGCGCCATGATGTAGATGCGCTGATAGATGGCGGCCTTTTCGATGGCCGTCATCGCCTCGACGCCCTCGAACATGACGATGTTGAGCAGGGCGACGGC
>JAKSAU010000692.1 GCA_022361535.1 Desulfobacterales bacterium | reverse complement strand
CATCCTCATTAATAACTTTACCTGAGATGGTTTTTGTATTTTGCCCATATGCCTGTATCACATGTACAAGCCATATGAAACAGGTAATGTATATGTATATTTGAATTTTATTCATTGTTGTCTATTTTTTCGTCATTAATGATTTACCAACCCGGATTTTGTTGAAAATCCTCAGAAAATTTCACCTGATCATTGGGAAATGGAACCCAATAATGTTTTTCATCAAAGATCCTGGTAAAAATCTCAACCTCCTGAAAATTAGTAAAGACAGTATCTCCTGCATCACTGTCAAATTCTAGATTAAACAATACCTTATGTTCAGGTCGGTGAGCTACATGCCAACGTCTTATGTCAAACCAACGGTGCGCCTCGTAGGCCAATTCCGATGCTCGTTCTTTTCTTACATGTTGACGAAATGCCATATGGGTTAGATAATCGGAAAGTACATTTGGCATTATAGGAGTCATGTCTACAACAGAACCTAAAGAAGTTGGTCTACTTCGAAGATCATTAACAGCATCTGCAGCACTATATCCTACAGCAAAAGAAGGAGCTTGAATAGGGGATTTTAGCAATTCATTTACAGCTTCCGCATAAATTAAATACATTTCACCCAATCGAGCATGAGGACATGTTGATTGCATACTAAAATTTATTGTTGCAACAAATAGTGGTAAATATTTTCGCGCTAAATACGATGTAGGCTGACTATTAGCCCTGTCGCTTTGCCAAATATTATCAGCATAGATTTCGTCTCCATCCATCACAAATGTCTCTCTTAGCCTGGGATCTCTATTCTGCCAGGGATTTTGTAAGTCATAATTCGAGGCAGAATGTTCTATTTCATAACCATCTGCAGTAAAAAACTGGTTAACCATGTTCTGAGTTGCGAAGATATTCCTTCCAATCCGGTTTAACGGAGCTCCTGACCATGTCTTTTTAATGTTATTACTGGAGGTATTGGAATTTACCTTAGCCCAAATAGTTTCCTGCACTCCCGATGGAGATATCCATGTTGAAATATCTTGCTCTTGGGAAAAAATAGAATAAAACTCATTTAACCCTACAAGTCCATACACGCCACTGTTGGCAAGCTGAATTACTTCGTAAGCACTTCTTGCTGCCAGTTCCATGTAATAATCGGAATATTCGTAAGTTCCGGTTGAGTGTTTATAACCCGATGAATAAAAATTACATAAGGGACTACCAGCAAATAACAACGCCTGTGCTTTAATTGCTTTTGCTGCACCTTTGGTAGGTCGACCTAACTCCGAATTTGTTGAAGAGCGTGGCATTTCACTTAAAACTTCATTCCAGTCAACAGGTAATAAGGCGTCAGCTCTTGTTAAATCGGCGGCAATGCTGTCTACAGTTTCCATAACAGATAACCGCGGTAATATCGTTGTTTCATCCGGTGGTATTGGACGGCTAATATATGGCATACCTCCATAGAATTTCACTAATTGCCAATGAAAAAATGCTTTAAAGAAATATGCCTCCCCTAATATTAATTCTTTTTGCCTCTTAGTAGCCTGAAGTTCATCTATATTTAATATGGCTGTATTTGCAATTCTAATACCTATGTAAGATGATGTGTAAATTCCTGACCTGTCATTGTCTAAGCCCAAGGTTTTATTCTTATTCTTAGGTTTATTGACAGACACAGGCGTACTGTAAAAATCTAAATAGTCACCAGTCATACTCCAGTAGGAGTTGCTATTTGATCGGTGGTATGCTTCATCACCATATTGGGTCCCCCCGTTTTGACCAATATCGTTATAATCGTGAAAACAGGTAAAACACACATCAACAAATCCCAGGTAATCTTCAAATGTTTTAAAGACATCTTCCTCGGTTATATCAGCATAAGGAGGTATATCCAGGTAGTCTTCGCATGAGAAGAGCAAAAAAGCGCTCCCCCAAATACACAATGATAATTTTATATTAGTTTTCATATTCATTTCAGTTTTGCTTAAAAAGTAAGTTGAACACCTAGGTTAACACGTCTTAACATCGGGTACTTTTCTTCACCACCACTTGCCTTTTTCTCTCGATCTTCATGTATATCGTTCCAGATATATAAGTTGTGTCCATTTACGTAAATTTTCATTCTTGAAAGTTTTACACGTTTTAAGAATTCATCTT
>JAKSAU010000997.1 GCA_022361535.1 Desulfobacterales bacterium | reverse complement strand
TTATAACCCTATTTGAAGAAATAATGGCTAATTCCTTTATAAATCTTATGAAGTTGGTTTTTTTTTCTTTTAATCCCATTTTGATGATGTAACTTTTTTTATAGTTCTCTATTATATAGTCTTGGATGGAAAGGTCGGGCACAGGTATTTCCATCTTTTTTTGTTGAGACAGACTAAAATATGCACGTGTCGACTGTGATGATTTTTGGCGGATAAATTGTTGGAATTCTTTTGATTTAACTTTGATTTCGCTCTTTGAAAATGTACGTTCTCGTTTTTTCCATCTACCAGTTACCATTGACTCCTTAATTTCAAGGCATTGGCTCAAGTTGAGTCAATCAAATGTTGGCAGTCATAGTAATGGAGTGGAACTTCCAGGATGGTAAGAATATCCTTTTGAAGTTCATTTAGTTCGGACACAAAGTTGTAATCATTTCCGTCGGGCAGTTGCATTTGCCCCAGGACGATATCTTCAAACTCTTTTAGCATGAATTCACTGCGCGGATTTCGGACATCCTTTCTATTGGGCATAAATCCGTCGAGGCCTCGGTCCCGCTTATCAACATTTTTCCGGGCTGTTCTTTCAATGAGCACCAACATTTGTAGAGCGATTTTGAACAAAAACAAATATGCTTCAATTCGCTCCGGAGTGTGCAGGTAGATCGGTTCAAGATCGTAGGGTCCTTTGGCCCGGCGAAAGGTGTGCTCTGACTTGTATTGGTTTTTATGGGCCAACATGGCTTCCATGATGCTTAGTTCATCTGAAGGCTTGTTGGTTAACAGTGGATAATAGCCGCACTGGGAGAGAGATTTTTCAAAAGCATTTCGATCGAATTCAAGATGGATGCTAAAGTTATCATTAACTATAGCTATCTTCTTAGAATTTGCTGATGGTCTGCCTCGTTTGCTGTTTTTATAGGTGGTAACCGGATTGTTGATAACGGTGTAAGAAAAAAACGCTGTTGTTTTATTTTTCTTTAAAATGGCTGCGCAAGCCGCTTGAATCTGTTCCTGGCTTTTTAGTTTGTAGCGATTGAGTTTTCCGGAAAGTTCTTCGAAAGCGTCACGAGTTTTCTGGATACGATTTTGTAGTGCTTTCTTTTTTAAGGCACAAAGACCGTGGTCAAACAGAATGATCATCCTCAGTTTGTAGGTTTCGTCTTCATGTGAAAATTCCATGGGGACTTCAAAGCCTCGGTTGAGGCGTTCCTTATAAGGAAGGAGATACTCACGGTCATGTTTAACGAGTGCATCTTCAAAAGCATTTTTGTAAGACTCGTACATTGGTGCCGGAGCGATGAAAAACCCGTCATTATCGTTAATATGGGCCATGTTCTCGTGAGTGATCAGTTTAGAATCAGCCACGTAGAGAAAATCCTTTCGGTCGAGGAGATCAATCAATTTTTGCCACTGTTCAACGTAAGTGGTCACATCAGCTGTATTACCGCTATAAGCCTGCTGGAACAATGGAAAGGCATGATCGGAACTTACTGACATCGACCAAACAAATTGCTTGAGGTCTTTGCGGTGCTTTTTGCTGTGTCCGAAAGTAATCTGGATGCTGCGGTCGGTTTTATTATTGTCGGCATTGCCGTAAACTGATGCGGATGTAGTGTCGTTGTGACAGACATCACTTTCGATTTGAAACGCTTCAATCATGCGCCGGGTGATCGCCAACTCTAAGTCCCCGATACCAGAATTAAAGATGGCATCCAGGGTGTCGGCCAGCCGGTCGTCGAAGTATTCTTCAGGTGCAATTGATGGCAGCAGAACATTGAGCACGGTTTTTTCCGCAGCAAATTTGCAAATTCGATACAGTTGCATGACCTGAAACAGTATACCGGTAATCATGGCCACTGCCGCTTCGCCGTGGGTGAGTATTTTCCTTCTTGGATCCAGATCAACATGCTCATCAATGAGCGGCTGGATCTCACATTGATCAAAGTAACGACGTAGGATTGGCGCGAATCCAACAGTTTGCGTTTGGACATTTTTTATGACAGATGTCGGCAATAGTAGAGCCCTCCTTAACTCACTGGAAATACTCTACTTTTTTGATGGTAAAATCTAGTTTAATTTCGGGAAGTTACGCCGGGAGAAAAGAAGTTATGACGAAATATGGGTCTAAAACTAAGATAATCAGACATTTTTGATGTTTTTCTTCGATTTTTATTTTATACAATTAAAAAAGAAAACAAGCGAAATTCAAGTTAAAAGATCTGTGTCTTTTCATAATCGTTTTCATTCTTGGCTTGCCAACCATGATAAATCTCCTTTTATTATTGGTTTTGGTCCATATGGGTACTAAAAAAAATTATGGTTCAGCTTTGCAATATCAGCAGGCGGGGGTTATCCAACATACTCATTACCTTTTTGAGCAACATCATTTTTGCAGATATTAAATTTCGGGACGAAGCCCAATCATAATTATTATAAAGCTCTCCTCAATTTTAATTGATCCGTTATGCAATAGCTTAATCTGTATTCATAAGGTTTTTCCTTATGCGTAAAAAGCAGCTTTTCTATTTTCAACAAAGGATCACCCGGCTTCACATCCAATTTTTCTGCAGTTTCCCTGTCAGCAATAGCGGCACTTAACAGTTCGGAGTGATTTACAGTGGTGACACCAAACTCTCTTTCCAGAAACAGATAAATCGCATCTCTCTCAAGTTGATTACGATCATATTTATCAAGTCCCGGAAACAGAAATTTAGGCAGATAAGATGTACAATAGACCAACGGCTTTCCTATATGAGATATGATTCGCCTAAGCCGGTATATTTTCTGATTATTTCTAATTTTAAGGTGATGATTAATTCCGGTTTGCCCCTCTAACATTTCCAGATCTATAAGTTGTATCTCGTAACCCATGGGTTCGCTGCCGGAGAAGCTTTCAACAAAAGGATAAAACCGGATTGTGTTATATCTGTCGGCAGTGCCGGTGACATAGGTCCCTTTGCCCTGCACACGCTTTACTAATTTTTTATGATATAGTTCGTCCAAAGCTTTTCGAACCGTTGCCAAACTGAGGTTGTTATATGAAGCGATCTTTCTCTCTGAAGGGATAAGTTCGCCGGCAACAAATTTTCCGGTCTCAATTTGCTGTTGAATCTTTTTGGCCAACTGAAAATAGACAGGACTCCGATCATGCTCCAATTTCTGGAAAGGGACAGAACTGCCCAGCATTCGCTCCATTATTTTTGTATTATTACCCATATTCATAGTTGGTCTCCGCTAAAACAGGGAAATTTTGACATCATTTTTACTTTTCATTAAAAAGGTAAATCGGGCTGCTCCAGGCCTGTGAACCATCTTCCATGGTCAGGCAGACCCAAAGCGGATTATCTTTTCCGGGCAGGATACTTACCGGCACTTCAGTTTCATAGTGGTTTGGAAGTTCATGTTCCGGTAAACGGAATGCCCTGATACGTCGTTCAAGACCACCAAGCTCCACTGCCGTTTCCTCAATATCCAGATCGGAAAGGTTCACCACAAGCGATCCGAGATTGGTTTCGATCTTCAATTTAGAACTGCTTTTCTCGTCCAGCCAGACATCAAACCCGCTGAAATTTCCAGTGGTAATGGAGTCCCAGCTTAGACGGTGGCTGCCCTCTGCTTCAATTTTCCTTTCCCGGTTCCAAAAGTTAATCTCCTGAAAATGAAGAATGGTTGATTCGATAAAGGTTGCATTACCGTGCCATAATGTTTCTCTGCCCCGGCCCCGGTATTCGGCTCCACTCCAAATAACCCGAATTCTTGAACCTAATTCATCACAACCAAATGGCCGAACGGTTTGAAGGATTTTGGTGCCGTTTCTGATTTCGATCCGCTCGATACCGGCCTGGCTGACGGCTCTAATACGAAACATGACCGACGTGTCCTTTGTGCAGGCGATATCGCCCATCAATACTGTTTGGGTTTGCCGGGATTCAGTACCTGGAAATACGTTGGGATCACGGTCAAAAACAGAACCATGTGTGTGGAATCGGCATCCGACATCCAGATGTAATCTGGTGCCCGTAGTCGCATAGTGGCGACGGTGGCGCAAGCATTTGAATAAACTGTCCCGGGTTAGCTTTTCCGCCAAAAAACAGGTTAAACCACCATAGGCGCCAAAAGTGGAGGCACCGGGATAACTGGCACCGGGCCGCCCTTTGTGGTCATCACTGTTGCTGACCACACCAACCCGGTATCCCAATGAAAAGCAGTCGGCCAACAGCCACTCAAACGTTCCCCATGCTGAGTGGATTTCCATGGCAGTCTCTATTTTGGGATCATGGGCGAACGAGACATTAGCCGGTCTGCCGCCAATATGCGCATATGCGATACAATCCTCATCAGCTAGATCGGCGAACAGCTTTTGAGCATCACAGGCATCCGTATTGATATCAGAAAGATCATCGAGAAGCGCATGGGACGAGCGTCTGATTTTTCGGCCTTCTGTCCTGAAATAAATATTCCGATCACCGCCAACTCCTGTATTGCCAGACCATTCATATCCGGGAAATACAACAAATTGTCCATCTTTCTGGAATTTCTCAGTCAAATGGTTTATATGCTTCCACAATGCCCTGTTGATTTGAAAGTCATTGGCCTGGTGGCTGGTAACATCTAAAAAGGCAAGATCACGAGCAAATCTGAAATACTCTTCGACCCTGCCGACGGCAATGGATTCACCGCTCTGTCCGTGGAGATCTCCCCAATATCCGGCCAATCTGCCTTCCTTGATAACCATTGGGTTGGATTCGGCAATGGTCTGGTTATCAGAATCTAGAACTTTTATCCGCAGGACACCTTCACATGCGACTTTGAGTTTATCAAAAATGATGGACTTTTGTTTCGGGTCTGTTTCAAAACCAGATGGAAGTCCATCCACGGGCAGGTTGCTTTCCAGCCTGAACTTCCCGGTTGCTTTATTTGTCGGATTCCCCCAGTTATCCTCAGCCTTCAGACCTAAACGAAATTTTTCCCCGGGACGGCGCAGACTTGGCAATACTGCTTTCCAAACAGACGGGTCTCCGGGAACAATCGCAATTTCTAAAGGGGTATTTAGGGGTACAAAGTGCCCGGTGGCGCAAAGATCCACTGAAACCTTGAACTCAAAGGTGGATTCCGTAAATGTCTGGAGCAAAAAGCCCGGTGACCCATGGGATGTGTCACCAAAAAGAATGATGATTTTCTCTCCTGCTGTAAGATACCCCTGAGTAACCCGTATATCCAGGCTTTTATTTCTGGGCCTGTAGCTTCTCCCAATATCAAGGCTTAACTTCGCCTCACCGTTCGTACTGGCGCTGACATAGTTTAAGGCCTCTGGATCATGGATCTGAAATCCACCCCAGTCACCCACCATGCGAAAGGAAACTCTGATTGCACCGGTATCGTCTATGCCGTAGCGGCCGGCAGTATAGGTCAAGATGAATGAAGCAAGACTTCTGGCCTCAAATTCCCCTTTTGGTTTTAGATCAACCTTCCCATAGGCATCTGGATTTTTAAAGGGCCGGGCGGCAGGCCAAACCTCTCCAATAAGCTGTGGTTGAATGGATGCTTTCAAGCTGATTCTCTCCTGTGATTTTTTTATCTCATTAGATTCGCCCAATTAAAAACCATAGATAAATCACTTCATATTGATTAGGTGCTCCGGAGCACCTAATAACTCAAGCACTACTCAAATACTTCCGATTAGTCAAGGAAAAAGATTAAAAAAATAAGTAAGAGTAAATGGGGATTATTTTAGCCATGACCATATCGAGTTTGTTTAGTCCTGCTATGTCCAGCTATCGGTATGGTCACATGATCAATGGGGGTGCCTTGTGCTCAAAACCAATAGTCCGATTTTTTTTGTTGCATATTTTGAAATAACCCTCCCCTGATGCTTATGTGCTTTAAAGCTGTATTGACATCTCTGAAAACAAGCACTTTTTCCGTTAAAGGCGCAAGCGCTTCATATACCCGGGCAAGTCCATAGACAAGATCCTGCGGGGCGATCACCACAGACTCAAAACCTTCACATTTGTCTTTGGTGTAGTTTTCAACC
>JAKSAU010001133.1 GCA_022361535.1 Desulfobacterales bacterium | reverse complement strand
GACCACCGTATATTTCATGTCCAGGACCGATACGTTGGGGGCAAACAGGAACGGGGCACCTTTCCGGACGAGCTGATGGATAACCAGCCCCACCAGGTTTTCGGCAATTCCCTGGGCCATGGACCCGGCCAGTGTCACGGGACCGCCGCCCCCGGCATTGCACCCGGAGGGCAGGCAGATGGGGATCTCCTTTTCGGCGCAGAATATCAGTTTGTCCATGACATTTTCCGGATAGAGCAGGGGGCTGATGGCTTCGGAGTAGTTGAACAGAAAAGGTTGTTTCCTTAAAGTCTCTTCGCCGTCTACGACGGAGCAGGCGATCTCATGGATCTGCCGGATATCCTTTCCGCTGTCGGCAATAAAGCAGATGGGTTTATTGCTGTTGCGAACCATCTCCTCAAATACCCGGACATAGATCTCCTCAATTTCCACGTTTTCAGGATTTCCCATGGACATGGAAAAATCCATATTGGGCAGGGCATCCACCAGCCGGGCGAAGTTTCCGGTGTCCGACAATACGGTCCGCCGGCGCTTACCGTTCTCAAGGTCGATGGTGAATATGGTATCGGAACCGGTTCCGAAAAAGAAGTTCTCCCCTTCAAGGGGCATGGTCAACTCACCGGTCTGGTCAAAGATATCGATGCGTTTGGGGGCGGACAGAACGGCATCGTCGATGAGGTGTTCGGGCATAATGACCCGGTTGTCCCTGTCCAGCCGGCAGCCATTGTCCAGCAGCATTTCCAGGACGCCGTCATGTTCCATGCGGAACCCGGTGGTGTTCAGGATCTCAAGGGCTGCGTCATGGATAGCCATGGCCTGCTTTTTATTGAACACCCTCAGCCGGGGATGAAATGTCTCCACATTTTCTAGCATTGGATTTCTCCCTGTTCGCAAATCCGTGAAACCCGGCGGATCATGTCACCGGAAATATCACCCTGTTTTTTGCCGACCACGGCGTAATAGGTGAGGGGGGTGCCGTCCAGGCAGAGGCGGTGCTGGTACCGCTTCCGCTCCACGATCTTCATGACATCCGCCTCCACCATCCGGTCGATAAGCTCGGCAAAACCGGAGGGGTGGTCCTGTT
>JAKSAU010001102.1 GCA_022361535.1 Desulfobacterales bacterium | reverse complement strand
GCAGTCATCCTGCTCGCCCAGGATGAAGCCTGTAATCCGTCTTCGGCCAAAAGGAACCAGAACCCGCATGCCCACATCAGCCACAGCCTTTAACTCGTCAGGAATCTTGTAGACAAAGGTCTGGTTAACCGGCAGGGTTACCCCCACATCTATGTAGTCCGAAACAATCATGAAGGCCATTGTGCAAAATTGCCGGATTAATTTCAATATCAGACTAATTTTCTTGACTAAAAAACCCTGGTTTAATAATTATGGTGGGATACACTGAGCCAAACAATACGAAAAACTAAGGAGGCATTATGGCTGTATATGTAGAGGACCATCCTCTCATTAAACATAAACTTGGACTCATGAGAGAAAAGGATATCAGCACCAAAGACTTTCGCGAGCTATCGTCTGAAGTAGCAAGGCTGCTGACCTATGAAGCAACCAAAAACCTTGATGTTGAAAAAAAGGTGATTGAAGGCTGGGCCGGCAAGGTTGAAGTTGAAAAAATCAAAGGTAAAAAGATCACCATTGTACCCATTCTGCGTGCAGGGTTAGGCATGATGGACGGTGTGATCGACCTTATCCCTTCTGCTAAGGTATCTGTGGTCGGCTTCTACAGAAATGAAGAGACCCTCAAACCTGTCCAGTACTACTTTAAAACTGCATCTGCCCTGGAAGAAAGGACCGCATTGATCCTGGATCCCATGCTGGCCACCGGCGGAACGCTTATCGCAACTATTGATCTGCTTAAAGAAGCCGGATGTAAAAAGATTATGGGCCTTTTCCTGGTTGCAGCCCCTGAAGGGATTGCAAAAGTCGAGGAAAAACACCCTGATGTGGATATTTATACTGCCAGTGTAGATGAATGTCTCAATGATGTTGGCTACATCCTTCCCGGGCTGGGAGATGCAGGCGATAAAATTTTCGGGACAAAATAATATAAACCTCTAAACGGGAAAGGAAAAACAAAGAGATGTCGCACAACTCCCCTTCATCAACCGACTACAACTTCCAGGTTAAAGATTGCTTCCTGGGTGCCCAGATGCTGTTTGTGGCCTTTGGTGCCCTTGTTCTGGTTCCATTGCTCACAGGGCTTAACCCGAACGTGGCACTGTTTACTGCAGGTCTTGGTACCATTGTATTCCAGATCGTTACCAGGGGAAAGGTGCCGGTATTTCTGGCTTCTTCCTTTGCCTTTATTGCACCTATCATTTACGGTGTTAAAACCTGGGGTATTCCAGGTACCATGTGTGGCCTTGCAGCCGCCGGTGTGGTTTATATCCTGCTGAGCCTGCTGGTACGCTGGCAGGGCAGCGACATTATCAAGCGGGTGCTGCCACCGGTTGTAACAGGTCCTGTTATCATGGTTATCGGTCTGATCCTGGCCCCTGTTGCCGTACACATGACCATGGGTAAAACCGGGGACGGCGCTATTGTGCTCTTCCCCCAGGCAAAAGCAATGACCGTAGGGCTTTGCGCCCTTGCAACCACCATCCTGGTTTCCATTCTGGGCAAAGGCCTGCTTAGACTAATCCCTATTCTTTGCGGTATTGCAGTTGGATATGTATTGTCCCTGTTCTTCGGTTTTGTTGATTTTTCCCCAATTGCTAAAGCACCCTGGTTTGCAGTACCTGATTTTGTAATGCCTGAATGGAACCTGGAAGCCATTTTCTATGTGGTGCCTATTGCCATTGCTCCTGCCATTGAACATTTCGGCGATGTTGTAGCCATCTCTGGGGTTACCGGTAAAGATTACCTTAAAGATCCAGGGGTACAGAACACCATGCTTGGTGATGGCCTTGCAACATCCTTGGCTTCTTTTCTTGGCGGACCGCCCAACACCACTTATTCAGAAGTGACAGGGGCCGTTGCCTTGACCAAGATGTTCAATCCGGCTGTTATGACATGGGCTGCCATTGCTGCCATGCTTCTTGCCTTTGTAGGTAAATTAGGCGCTCTTTTGCAGACCATTCCGGTTCCGGTAATGGGCGGCATCATGCTGCTGCTCTTTGGTGCCATCATGGTGGTTGGCCTCAACACCCTTGTTAGATCCGGTGATGATTTAATGGAAGCTAGGAATCTTTCCATTGTAGCCCTGATCCTTATTTTCGGCATCGGTGGCATGAGTTTTTCCGCAGGCCAGTTCCAACTTCAGGGCATCGGCCTTGCAGGTATTTTGGGTGTAGTACTTAACCTGGTTCTGCCAAGATCCAGGGGGTAGTTTTTCAAATCCAATTTTATTTTAAGATAGACAATCCCCCTGTTGCCGAATCTGGCAGCAGGGGGATTTTTCTTTTGTCTTGACGTATATCAATTCTTCAAAAAGGTATCCGGTGTATTATCAGGCTAAAAATAACATCGATCCAAGGAGAGTGATATGTACAACGCTTGTTCAGACCCCAACCAGTCAGGCCGTCAAATCGTCGATAAAATCAGAATGATGG